>DATGGJ010000609.1:0-3231 GCA_035308585.1 Terriglobales bacterium | reverse complement strand
TGCAATCCATTGTGCCCAAGGGCATTGAGGTGAAGATCAAGCAGTGGAGCATTGCCGACCCCATCGTGGTCAGCACTGATAACAAGTACATCAAGGCCTCGGCCCAGGCCATGCATGACGTGTTCAAAAAGGACACGGTGTACATCCGCTCCGGCGGCTCCATTCCCATCGTGGCCGATTTCGAGAAGGCGCTGAAGATTCCCAGCGTGATGATGGGCTTCGGCCTGCCCGACGACAATCTACACGCCCCCAACGAGAAGTTCCACATCCCGAATTTCTACCGCGGGATTGAGAGCATCATTCGCTTCTTCCAGCTGGTGGGCGGGGCGGCGTAGGCCCTATTCCTAACTGCCATCCTGGGCAGAGCAGGTTGTTACGGTCGTCTGGTCTACATCCGCGGTTAGCGCGGTGACCTAAGTTTTGTTGCCCTGACACTCACAATTTTTATATTCTGCTGAGTTCCGCTTGAATCTGGAGAGCTCGTTCCACATGCCCAAGCCCATCCTTGTCCTCATACTGCTCTTTACGGTTATTTCCTTCACGGATGCGCAGCCGGAGATGCAGGCTCCGCCGCAGCTTGACCTCATGCCCATGCCCCAGAATGTGCGGCTAAGCAGCGGCCAACTGGTGGTCACGCAATCATTTTCCGTAGGATTTGCCGGCAGCAAGGATGCTCGCCTGCAGGCCGCGGCCGGCCGTTTTCTGCAACATCTGTCCCGGCAAACCGGCATGCCGCTGAATACCCGGCCGAGTGATGGCGCCAGCGCCTCCCTGGTGATTGCCGCCGAACACGCGAGCAAGGATTATCCCGAGTTGGGGGAGGATGAGTCTTACGACCTGCAGGTCAGCCCTTCCGGCGCCCGCATTACCGCGCCCACTACCCTGGGGGCCATGCACGCCCTGCAGACCTTCCTGCAACTGGTGCAGCCCTCGCCGGCGGGATTCGCCGTGCCCGCCCTGGTGATTCATGACCAGCCGCGCTTTCCCTGGCGCGGCCTGATGCTCGATGTGGCCCGGCGTTTTGAACCCATGAGCGCGGTGAAACGCGCTGTGGACGGCATGGAGGCGGTGAAGCTGAATGTGCTGCACCTCCACCTTTCCGATGACCAGGGATTTCGCGTGGAAAGCAAGGCCTTTCCCAAGCTGCAGGAAAAAGGCTCGGACGGCCTCTATTACACCCAGGATGACCTTCGCGACCTGATCACCTACGCCGCCGACCGCGGCATTCGCGTGGTACCCGAATTCGACATACCCGGGCACAGCATTTCCTGGTTCGTCGGCTACCCCGAGTTGGCCAGCGCCCCCGGCCCCTACCAGATCGAGCGCACCTGGGGCATCCACAACCCCGCCATGGACCCCACGCGCGAGGGCACTTATAAGTTCCTCGACAAGTTCGTGGAGGAGATGGCGGACCTGTTTCCCGACCGTTATTTCCATGTGGGCGGGGATGAGGTCAACGGCAAACAGTGGGACGCCAATCCCAAAATCCAGGAGTTCATGCGGGGGCATGACATCAAGAACAACGCCGACTTACAGGCTTACTTCAACTCTCACCTGGAAAAGATTGTCAGCAAACACCACAAAATCATGATTGGCTGGGATGAAATCCTCCGGCCCGATATGCCGAAGACGATTGTCATCCAGTCCTGGCGCGGGCAAGCGTCGCTGGCCCAGGCGGCCAAGCAAGGCTATCGCGGCATCCTCTCCAGCGGCTACTACCTTGACCTGATGCAACCGGCTCTCATGCACTACGAGGTGGATCCGCTTTCCGGCGATGCCGCCCGCCTGAGCCCGGAGGAGCAGCAGCGCATCATGGGCGGCGAGGCCTGCCTGTGGTCGGAGTACGTTGCGCCGGAAAATTTTGACTCGCGGCTTTGGCCGCGCGCCGCCGTGGTTGCGGAACGCTTGTGGTCAGCGCCCAGTGTGCGCGATGTGGATTCCATGTACCGGCGGCTGGAGGTCATTAACACCTGGCTGGAATGGCTGGGAAATACCCAGGTTTCCGGCTATTACCTGATGCTGCATCGGCTGGCCGGACAGGACAATATAGCGCCGCTTAAAGTGCTGGCCGACGTGGTGGAACCGGTGAAGGATTACACCCGGGAAGATCTGGCGGCCACCCCGGCCACCAGCTTAAGCCCGCTAAACCGGCTGGTGGATGCGGTTCCGCCGGAGAGCGAAACGGGACGGATCTTCGCTGACCTGGTAGGGCGAGTGGTCGCCGGCAAAGCCACACCTGCGACCTACGCCCAGTTGCATGCCCAGCTTACCCAATGGCGCGGCAATGACGCCCGCCTTCAACCGCTGCTGCAACGGTCGTTTCTGCTCAAAGAGGTGGCTCCCCTTTCGCGCAATCTTTCCCTGTGCGCGGACACCGGATTGCAAGCGCTCGATTATCTCAGCCGCGGGCAGCGCGCGCCCTCGGGATGGGCCGCGCAGCAGATGACGATGCTGCAGCAGGCGCTGAAACCCGGACACGCACAGCTCATCCTCATGGTGGCGGCGCCGGTGCAATCGCTGGTGCGGGCCAGCGCCGGAGCCCAGTCCGCGGCGCGAGGCCAGAGCCGAACTCCAGGCCACCGGAGATGAAATGTTTAAGCGAGGTGGCCCACACAACGCGTTTTTCGTTGTGTGGGGATGGCTCGACTCTGCACATCAGCCACCCGCACTGACCTGGGTCTCTTCAGGATTCCCACTCAAGCCAAAACCGGTCTTGAGTGGGCCACCCACCAAGAGTGCGAATGGAAAATGGGCAGCGTAGATTTTATGCGTTGATTTCTGGCTCACAGCTCCATGTTGCGCAAACGCAGCGAGTTGCTGATCACCGACACCGAGCTGAAGCTCATGGCCGCCGCCGCAATGATGGGGCTGAGCAGCACGCCAAAAAACGGATACAGAACTCCCGCCGCCAGAGGCACGCCCAGGGAGTTGTAGATGAAGGCGAAGAACAGGTTCTGGCGGATGTTGCGCATAGTGGCCTGGCTCAGCCGCCGGGCTCGCACGATGCCGCGCAGGTCGCCCTTGATCAGGGTGATGCCGCCGCTCTCCATGGCCACGTCGGTGCCGGTGCCCATGGCAATGCCCACTTCTGCCTGCGCCAGCGCGGGAGCGTCATTGATGCCGTCGCCGGCCATGGCCACCACGCGGCCCTGTGACTGCAGCCGGCGCACTACTTCCGACTTTTTCTCCGGCAGCACTTCGGCCTCGAACTCCTCAATGCCCAGCTTGCGC
>DATGGJ010000608.1:0-9222 GCA_035308585.1 Terriglobales bacterium | reverse complement strand
AACATCCCTCTTTTGAACTTTTGGGGGAGCTGTCTGTGTGTTGCTGCGTCTATTTCAACCGCTGGGCCAGAAGTGTCAAGGTTACTGTTCGGGTTTTGCCCGGCCGATGGCCGGTTTCGCCGGAAAACGCCTAACTTCCATTTTCCATAAACCTACCATACCGAGTAGCTTACAAGGGAAATACCACTACGAATAGTGGTGTTTACAAGTGGGGTTCAAAATTCGCAACAATCGTCGTTACCGAGGTGCTGGTCCCTCGGTGTGCCCGCGGTACAAGGCCGCACCTGGGCGATCGGACAGTCCTCCTTTGGCCGATGGCACCAAGGTGCCATAGAGCCAAAAACGTGTCCCCTTTTCTATCCAGCGCCGGTGGCAAGTTCCGAATCGGGCCTGCAGACACGGAAAAGACGGCTCCCGCGGGAAGTGCGGCGGTTTCATTCCACTCCTGACGCGAACCAGGTCACGCCGCTTTGCGGCGAGTTTGACGGGTTCGCGCCGCCTTGCGTGCCGCCAGCTTCAGGCCGCTCCGGCCCTTGGTGCGAACCGCTTTTCTGGCCGCGCTGCGGCGCGAGGAGCGCCCGCGTGCCCTTGCGCTGCGACGGGCCTGGCGGCCCAGAGCCTGCCGCGAGGCAGCTTTACGCCCTTCGCGCTTAAGAGCCCGCGAAACCGCACGGGAGCGCCGGGCGGAGGGCTTGCGGCGGCGGGAAGTCCTGCCTTTGCGCAAATCGCGCTGGGCTTGCGCCCTGGTACGCGCCCGGGCCTTGCCGCGGCGTGGCGCTGCCAGCTTTACGCCCGCCCGTCGCGCCTTCGAGAGCCCGATGGCGATCGCCTGCTGCGGCGAGCGGGCGCCGTGTTTGTCCTCGCGAACGTGGTGCATTTCCTCGCGCACAAATTCCCCCGCCTGCGTGCTCGGTGCCTTGCCTTCGCGCTCGTCTTCACGGGCCCGTTCGATGGTTTCCTTTTCCGGCATATGCGGCCTCTTTCTGAGGGAATCAGCAGACCCCCCTAGCAGTTTGCGGTATGTTCTGCTGGATGCATGGGCGCGCCTGCGAGATGGCAGATGGAGCGTTCAACCAGTGCGGCTGCAAGGCAACGCTCCCATGAAGCATGAGAATCTTCAATCTCATGACAACGTGAAGGGAGCCCTGCGGCCGTTCCGAATTTGAGCGGGCAAGGCCTGCCATGACTCGGTCAAATAAATCCAACAGAAGGGGCGGCAAGAGATGGGTGGCCAAGGTCAATACTGACTCTACTCATCCACCCGCCGGACTGTTCACCAGAAATGCGTCCACCATCGCCAGAACTCTAGCCTCGAAGAAGGTCTCGCCCAAGGGTCCGGGGTCCGGCATGCGCATGTTGACGTATTTCATCAACCGCGCCGGGCGCGGCCTCAGTGCCAAGCGCCGGGCCGAACTGGAAAAGGCAAAATCATTGCTGGCGCAACGAGTGGAGCGCGCGCGCGCCGGGCGCAAAGCGGCTTAGCAGCAGTTCGCCCAAAAAAAAGCCGCAACCGAAGTTGCGGCCTCAAATCACCGGGATCTGAAATCGTTCTAATCTATGTCGAACTGCTCCTGGTGCAGCGTGGGGTCGGCCTTCACAATCACGCTGCGCCCGGTCAGTTCTTCGAGTTCGGTGAGCCAGCGCCCGTTGTTGCTCTTCAGCGCCTTGCCCACTTCCGGGTTTACGCGCAGCATCACGTCCGGCCGCTCCAGTTGTTTCGCGATCTTGCGCATCTCGGTGTAAATCTCGTTGCACACCGTGGTCACAGACTTCACGAAACCGGTGCCGGTGCAGTAGGGGCAGGGTGACCCCAGGGTACGCTCCATGGACTGCTTTACCCGCTTGCGGGTGATGGCCACCAGACCGAAATCATTGAACTGCAGCACCTTGGAGGGAGCGCGATCGGAGCGCAGCGCCTCTTCCAGCGCCTGCATGACCTTCTGCCGGTTGCGGCGCTCATCCATGTCAATAAAGTCAATCACGATAATGCCGCCCAGGTCGCGCAGGCGAATCTGGCGCACGATCTCCTTGATTGCGTCCACATTGGTCTTGACGATGGTGTCTTCCAGGCGCGTGGTTTTGCCCACGTACTTGCCGGTGTTGATGTCAATGGCCACCAGCGCTTCGGTCTGGTTGATCACGATGTAGCCGCCGCTCCGGAGCCATACCTTGGACTTGAGCGCCTTGTTGATTTCCTCCTGCAGTCCGAACTGGTCGAACAGCGGCGTGTTCTTGCTGTAGAGCTTGACCCGCTTGGCCAGCGCCGGCTGGAAGCGGCCAACAAAGCGCACAACCCGCTCATACTCTTGCTCGTTATCCACCCAGATCTGGGAGAAATCCTGCGTTACCTGGTCGCGCAGAATGCGCTCCACCAGGTTGAGATCGTGGTAGATAAGCGCCGGGGACTTGCTGCTTTCGGCGCGGTGCTTGATTTCGTTCCACAGGTTCTTGAGGAAGCGGATGTCAGCCCGCAATTCATTCTCATCGGCGGCCGCGGCAGCGGTGCGCACAATGAAGCCCCCGTGCCCGTTTTCCCGCTCGCTGAGCACGATGCGCTTCAGCCGCTGCCGTTCTTCCTCGGAAGCGATTTTGCGGGAAACGCCGATGTGGTTCACCGTGGGCATGTAAACCAGGAAACGGCCGGGCAGAGCAATGTGGCTGGTGATGCGGGCGCCCTTCTTGCCAATGGGCTCCTTGGCGATCTGCACCAGGATTTCCTGGCCTTCCTTAAGCAGGTCGGTGATGGCGGGCAGAGCGCGCTGCGGTTCGCGGCGGCGGAAACGGCGCCCCATGCGGCGTCCACCACGACGTTCGCCCCAGGCCGGACGCTCGGCGCGCTGCTGGTAGCCGGCGGTTCCGGCGGGCGCCCGCACTTCGGCCCGCGCCTCCATTTCCCCTTCCTGCGGCTGCGTTGCGGCCGTCATTTCGGTTTCGCTGGTTTCGGCGTGCCCGGCTTCTGCCTGGGCCTCTCCGTTCTCCGCAAACTCCTCCGCGAACGCGGCACGCTCCGCATCTGTCTCCTCGACCGCCTCGGTCAATTCGACTCCGTTACTGATGTGGTTGTGCTCGGATTCGTGCGTGTCGCCGGCATCATGCGTCTCCTCTTCCAGTTCCTCGAAGTCGGTATCTTCCAGTTCTTCGGCAAAGGAGGGCATATCGCTCTCCTCGTCCTCGATTTCTTCCTCCTCCATGGTGTGGGCGGCAAGCCCGGAAGGCGGGGTCTCCTGCTCGTGGCGCTCGAAGGAAGGGCGCGGTTGTTCCGCCTGCGGCTCCTCAAAGCGGGCGGTTGGCTGGTGTTCTTCCTCCTGCCGCTCCGGTTCACGGTCCGCAGCTTCGCCACCGAATACGGCGGCCACGTTCATCTGCTCATAGCGTCGCTCGTTGCGTTGTTCTTCGCGGGACTCCACCTCGGCCGGCGGGTGCTCTTCGCCGGTGGCGCGACTCTCATAAGCATGAACGCTTTCCGCGGCCTGCGAGCGCGATTCCGGTTCCGGCTCCCTTTGTGCCGGACGAGCCCGGTTCTGGTATTTGGAGATGGATTCGCCGGGCAGGATGATGGGCTCATACGCCGGCTCGCGGCTCTCGCGCGGCTCGCGGCTCTCGCGCGGCTCGCGGCTTTCGCGCGGCTCACGACTTTCGCGCGGTTCGCGGTTTTCGCGAGGTTCACGGCTTTCGCGCGGCTCACGGCTTTCGCGCGTGGGTTCGGCCGGGGCGCTGCCCCGAGATTCTGGTTCGCGGGCAAACTTGGATTCAGGCAGGCCGCGCCCGCGGCGCCCCCGGCGGCGGCGCCGGTTGCGCCAGCCGCGGCCACCCTGGTCATTATCGCGACCCAAATCGCGATCGCCGGCAGAGCGCGGCTGTTCGACGGCGCCTTCCGCCGCCTCCTGCGGCTGCCCTTCCAGCCCGGGCAGGGGTTCGAGCGGCGATTCCGCCGCCTCCTCGCCTTCCTCTGCTGCAGGCGCCTCGAACTGCTGCCGCGGCACCGTGATCTCCTGAAATTCTCCCTCTTCGTCCTGCAATTCGAAGAAATCGGAAACGTACAGGAACGCGTCCCGTTCCAGGCCGATATCCACAAAGGCCGACTGCATGCCGGGAAGCACGCGGGTAACCCGTCCTTTGTAAATGGAACCGGCTAAGGTGTATTCATTTTCGCGTTCAAAATAAACTTCTGCGAGCAGGTCATCCTCTACGATTCCCAACTTGGTTTCGTGCGGGGTGGCAGAAACGAATAGTTCTTTTGTCATGCTGACTCCGGATGTGCTTCCTGCGGGAAGCACACTTGTCCGGCGCCTAGACAGAGAAGGAAGGATTGGCGATATAGGCAGCTAGGAACAGAGGACAACAAGGCCCGGGAGGTACACCCGCGCACTGCGGTCTTGTCTTGAGCTCGGAAATCTTTGCACCTATAGCACACGCTGGCATCGGGTTTGTGACCGCTCTCTCCGCCTGGCCCAGGGCCAGTTACTGCCAAAGGGAGGGGGCCGTTAGCCGCCCGCTGCTTTCCGCTGCAATCCTGTCCGGCCTCTGTTGCGGCCGGCAAAGTGCCCTTTTAACGCGAGGGCGCTCGTAATATGGCAAATCCTGGAACCTGCCACGCCCCAGGGCGTGACCCTTAAGCTCTGCTACCAATGCACTCTAATTCACGAACCGGCGCATGCGAATATTCATCACGATACCCAGCGCCAGAAACGTAAACAACACCGACGAACCGCCGTAGCTCATCAGCGGCAGAGGTATACCGGTGACCGGCATAAAGCCGACCACCATGCCTATGTTGATGAGGATGTGGAAGGTTAGCACCGCCACCACACCCATGACCACGAACGCTCCGGCACGGTCGGGCGCCGTTTGCGCGTTCTGGATCAGGCGCATCAACACCATGAAGTATAGCAGCAGTACCCCCATCGCGCCCACAAAACCATGTTCTTCGGCAAAAGCGGCAAAAATGAAGTCGGTCTGGGGGACGGGCAGGAACATGCCGTGGGTCTGGGTGCCTTTGGCGAAGCCCCGGCCCCAAATGCCGCCTGCTCCTACCGCAATTTTGGACTGAATTACCTGGTAACCCGAACCCTGGCGGTCGGCCTCGGGCTGCATGAAGCTGGTCAGGCGGTCGCGCTGGTAGGGCTTGAGCACGTGCCAGGCCGCCGGCATGGCCATGGCGGCCACCAGCAGGATTATGCCGGCATGTTTGGCCCGCAGCCCGCCCAGATAGATTCCCATCAGGGCAATGGGCATGTAGGTCAGGGCCGTTCCCAGGTCGGGCTGGGCCAGGACCATCAGCATAGGCACGCCCACCAGCAGTCCGGCCTTGATCAGGTCGAAGAAAGACAATTCACTCCGCCGCGCGTCGGCGAAGTACTTGGCCACCGCCAGGATAAGGATGAGCTTGACCCACTCCGAGGGCTGGAAATGCTGCCCTCCGGGAAATTTGATCCAGCGCCGCGCCCCTAAATACTTCTGGCCAAGGGTCAGAACCGCCAGCAACGAACCAATCGAAACCAGGTACATCCAGTGCACGTTATCGAGCAGCAACTGGTAATCCAGCAGGCTCACCAGGAACATGGCAATGATGCCGGCCGCAATCCAGTACATCTGCTTGATGTGCACGCCCGCGAACTTGGTGTGATAGGTGGCGCTGTAGATCTCCAGCACTCCCAAAGCGCAGATGAGGAGCACAAAGGCGAACAGCAGCCAGTCAAAATCGCGGTATGAGACGTTGCGTGCCATATAAACCAGTGGTCAGTAGTCAGTTGCCAGCGGCCAGCTCTCAGCCATCAGCTATCAGCTGTCCGTGGGCATGTTGCCCTCGCGAAACTTGAAACTTTGAAACCTTCGAAACCTTGAACCCTCCCCTTTGAAACCTTCACCTCGCGGTTACAGCCAAGCCAAGTGTCGGTAACGTGCTTCCTTGTGACGCGGGCGCTCCCGCCCGCGACTTGGCGGGCTCCCTCCGCACCGCTTCGCCCGGCGCTGCCTGGGCTCGTTGCAGTGCTGCGCGCGGCACGTCCAGGTAAAAGTGTCCTCCCTGGACGGCATCGCCATCATCGCCATGGGGATCGTTCCACACTGCGGCGACTTCCAGCTGGCCGGCTTGATTCCCGCCTGCCACCTTGACGGGCAAGCGCCGCTGCTTCTCTACATAAGCCTTGACCACCTGGGCGGCAATGCGCCCGGCAAACTGCCCGTGCTCGCCGCCCTCAAACAGCACCGCCACCACCAGGCTGGGATTGCGCCGCGGTGTAACCCCCACGAACCAGGCGTTGTCCTTCATGGAGTGAGCATGGCCCAGGCGCTCTGCCAGGGCGTTGCTCATGGTCTGCGCGCTGCCGGTTTTGCCGGCAAAATCTATCCCTTCCAGATGGGCGCTATTGGCGGTTCCCATCGCGGTGGGCACGTTGGCCATGGCGTCGGTAATGATCTCCCAGTTCTTGGAGTCAAGGGGCACGCGCGTTTCCTGGTTGTAATCCATGACCTGGCGGTAGTAGGGCGGCAACTGGTCGGGGAAAGCGACATGCGGCCGGCGCAGCACGCCGTCGCTGGCAATGGCGCCTATGGCGCGCGCCAGTTGAATGGGCGTCACCGCCACCGCGCCCTGGCCAATGCCCACGGAGATGGTCTCGCCGGGGAACCACTTCTGGTGGAAGTTTTTGATTTTCCACTCCTCCGACGGCATGACGCCGGAGGCCTCCTGGGGCAGGTCAATGCCTGTCTTCTGGCCCAGGCCGAAGTCGGCGGCCCACCTGGCAATACGCTCGATGCCCAGCTTTTGCGCCAGCGTGTAAAAGAAAACGTCACAGGATTGGTAAATGGCCTTGCTGATGTCCACCACGCCATGCACGCGGTGCTCGGCGGTCACCCAGCATTTGAAGTAGCGCCCGTAAAATACGGCGCCGCCCTGGCAATTGACTTTCATGTCCTGGGCAAGGCCTTCCTGCAGGCCAGCCGTCGCCATGATGATTTTGAACACCGAGCCCGGCGCCAACTGCGCCTGGATGGCCTTGTTGAGCAGGGGATGGTTTTCGTCACTGACCAGCCTGGTCCAGTTTTCGCGGGAAATGCGCACCGCAAAGTCGTTGGGATCGAAGGTGGGGCGGCTGACCATGGCCAGTATCTCGCCGGTGCGTGGGTCCATGGCCACCACCGCGCCATTACGGTCGCCCAGCGCCTCCTCGGCGGCGATCTGCAGGTCAATATCCACGGTCAGCTTTAGGGGCTGACCAGGCACGGCGGGCACCTCGTCCAGCGGCTTTACTTCCTTCCCCAGGCTGTTGACAATCACCCGTCGCGAGCCGTTCTTGCCCATCAGCATGTCGTTGTAGTAAAGCTCCACCCCGGACTTGCCCACCACATCGCCGGGGCTATAGAGCTCCCATTGCGGCTGGTTAAGCATGTCCTCGCTGACCTCGCCGACGTAACCGATCAGGTTGGCCATGAAGCCGCGGCGCGGGTAGAGGCGGCGGTGCGCCATGATGGTTTCCAGTTCGGGCAGCTCGGTGCGGTGGGCCTCAATGAAGGCCAGCTCGTCAGGAGTGATGTCGTCTTTCAGATAGATGGGCTGGTACTGCGGCATGTGGCGGAACTTGCGGATGCGCTCGCGCACATCATCGGGCGACATGTGCAGCCCGGCGGCGATCTTCTCCACGTCGGCATCAATGTCCCGTGACTGGTCGCGCAGCAGCAAGGCCGTGAACGAGGGATAGTTGTCTACGATGATGCGCCCTTCGCGGTCAAAAATTTTGCCCCGGGGAGCGAGGATGGGAACCGTGCGAATGCGGTTGCGCTGCGCCAGTTCATCGTAATACTGGCTGCTCATAACCTGCAGGCGCCACAACCCGAAGCCCAGGGTCAGGAACACCCCCAGAATCACGTATTGGATAAACGTGAGCCGAAGCTGCGGTATTCGATCGTCGCGGTTCAAAAGTCAGTTCTCAGTTCTCAGTTGCCAGTTCTCGGTTGCGCTACTCTCCAATGTCATCCTGAGCGAGTGTTCTGGCGAGCGCAGCGAAGCAGAACACGAGTCCAAGGACCTGGCGTTTGCTTTTTCCATTCTTCATTCATCAATCATCAATCGCTTCTACCCTCTCTGCTTGAAGCGGTCCAGGATCATGAACAGGGGCACGGCGAGGGCGGCATTGGCAAAGCCGGCAAGGGCCATGTGTCCCCAGCGCCAGGCTAAGTCCTGGCCCACCATGCCCCGCGCCACCACCAGGTAAATGATCTGGTGCACGATGTAAAACCCGAACACCAGCAGAAACCGCGAGCCGGAATTTTCCACGTCCAGCTTCACCCCCAGCGAGGAGGCGCCATAGCCGACCACGGTTTTGGCGATGCCGTAAATGCCGATGGGTTGGTGGGTAAGGCTGTCCTGGAGCAGGCCGATGATGCTGCCGGTCAGCAGCCCAGTGACCGGGTTGCGCCGCGAAACCGACAGAAAGATGGTCACCAGCAGGGGCAGGTCGAAGATGGCAAAAAAATGCAGCCGCTGAGGCAGAAACGCCTGCAGAAACAACGCCAGCAAGGGAATGAAAATGGCGGCCGGCAGGCTGAAGCGGTGAACCTCAATCTGTTCCCGGGAAGTGTAGGAAACGTTCACGGCTGCGGCGTCTCCGCCTGCGGGGAGTTGGGCGGCTTCTGTTCGGTGCCTGCGGGCGCTTTCTTTTGCGGTGGATCGGCAGGCTGGGCAGCCGGTGCGCTAACCTCAGCGCCGCCGGTTACGGCCGGCTGGGCTGTCCCCGCCTGTTTTTGTGCCGTTGCAGGAGTACTGCCCGACGCCGCGGCTCCGGCCGCCGGCTTTGCCGGACGCGGCTTCTTGATCACCCTGGTTGCAATACCAGCTGAGGCGCCATTCGCCTCTCCGGCCGGGAGCGCCCCCGGCACAGCGGCATTGGGAGTCTTTGGCTTCGTTGCCGGAACCTTTGCTCCCTCGCCCGCGAGTTGCGCTTCCGCGGCTCCCGCCGGCTTCGCCCGCGGCTTGGCGCCCGGCTTCACACCCGAAGCCGCTTTGGTTTCTCCAGCTTTCGCGCTGGGCGGCTTCATGCCGGCGGGCAGGGGTATACCGGTAGCCGGCATTCCCGTGTTCTCGGGCACCGAAGGCAAGCGCGCCGCCAGAATGTCAGCCGCCCGCATGGAGGTTTGCGCCTCCTGCGTCGTCGGCTGCCGCTCCACTACCTGGGTTATGACCAGCACCTCCTCCAGTTGGTTGAGCTGGGCCGCCGGCTTAAC
>DATGGJ010000607.1:0-4314 GCA_035308585.1 Terriglobales bacterium | reverse complement strand
ATTCAGGGATCACACGGTGGAAGATGGTGCCGTCATAGAGCGGGACACCGTGTTTCTTGGCGTGGCTGACGGGGTTGGTCCAGTCCTTGGTGCCCTTGGCCAGGCCGATGAAGTTGGCCACGCCGATGGGCGCCTTGTCGGGAAAAAGAGTGCAGTGCATGTCGCCGGCGCTGGTATGGATGATGGCTTCCGGCTGCGCTTTGGCCGCCGGCGCGGCATGGTGCGGCGCAACATGGTGGGGCGCGGTTTTGGGCGCGGGCTTGGTCTGCGCCAGCAACAGCGCCGGGGCAAGCAGAAGGGCAAGGCAGAATGTCTTCATCAGTGCTCCTGTTTCGGGAAGGGCAATCTTTTCATAAACTCCGGCCCCAGTGCAATGCGGGTGCTCACCGCCAACATCCGGAAACCGACTGGCAAGCCGCGAGTCTCACTCGCACAGACGGTTACGGTTGGGCAGCGTTCCCGATGTGGATCTTTTGTTCCGCTCGCTGAAGTAATTGACCCTCAATCGCGGGCCAGCGGTCGTGGGCCTGTCCGCCCGGTTGCAACTGTTTCGCTGTATAACCTGTGGCGGCCAAGTCCTCGCCATAGATGACCATGAGTTCCTTGCGCTTCATATCCATTAAATGCACCAGGCGGACCTCCATCATGCTATGGGGCATGCTGTAGCCCTTCGAGCGCAGTAGCGCCAGCAGGTGCTCCTCATCGGAACCAGGAGTAACCTTGTCACCCTCTTTCCACAACCAGGTATCTACGTAGAAATCCAGTCCACCGAGTGTGGCGTGTCGCGGCGAGTTGTAGCGATGCTTCAGCTCGGGTCTGCTGGGGAGATAGGCTTCGAACTGCACCCAGTACAGCCTTCGCACGTGTTTTTGTTCATCGGCCTCGACGAAAGCGTGCAGTTCACAATCATCCATCGCGTACAGTATCCACCGGTCTGCCCCGACATATTGGGAGGTTCTCGGCAATTCGACGCGCGCTTGCGGATCATGGCGCGACAGCACGGCGGCGCCGCTGACGGTCCGCTCAGGGCTCTGATCTTGACCACCGATAAAGCCGGTCAGGAGGAGAACGGCAAAAAAGACTTTCAGCAACACGCCACCTCTGCCTGCGCCAGACACTGGCTGCTAGGTACCGGATCCTGCCTTTTGCATCTCCCGGCTCACCTGCTCCACCTGCCGGAAAACGCGCAGCACGTTTCCGCCCAGAATTTTCTTGATGTCTTCGGGCTTGTAGCCGCGGTCGAGCAGCGCCTGGGTGATTTTGGGCAGGTCGGCCACCGAGTCCATGCCCTGGGGCAACGCGCCGGAGACGCCATCGAAGTCAGAGCCCAGGCCCACGTGATCGACGCCCGCCACCTTGGCGATGTGGTCAATCTGGTCAATCAGAGACTTGAGCGGCGGGCGCGGAATCTTCGCCAGGTACTCGCGTTGGATGTGGTCCACTTCCATGTAGCTGACCGTCTTGCCCGCGGCCTTCTGCCGGTCGATGTACTGCTCAGTGGCTGCGGACACCTCCTTGCGCTGCGCGTCCGCTGCTTTGCGGAAGGTCTCGTCGTCGAAGGCGGAGTAGAAGTTCACGTCTACCACGCCGCCGTTCTTGGCCACCGCCCGCAGCATGTCGTCGGTCATGTCGCGGGGCGCGTTGACCAGAGCGCGGGCGGAAGAGTGCGAGGCAATCACCGGCGCCTTGGTGGTAGCAATCGCGTCCCAGAAGGTCTTATCGGCCACGTGCGAAATGTCCACCATCATGCCCAGGCGGTTCATCTCCAGTACTACCTGCTTGCCGAACGGCGTGAGCCCGTTGTGGTGCTGGACCTTGGGATCGTTGATGTCCCCGGAAGAGTCGCCCAGCTCGTTGGTGTTCGACCAGGTCAGGGTCATGTAGCGGACACCCAGGCGGTAGAAGTCACGCAGCACGCGGACATCGCCTTCCAGCGGATGCCCGCCTTCCAGTCCCATCAGCGCCGCCAGCCGCTTATGGGGTCCGGTGCGGGCGCGAACTATGTCTTCCGCGCTGAAGGCCATCGCCAGCTGGTCGGGGTGGCGCGACGCCTGCTGGTAGACGGCATCAATCAGGTCGAGGGCGCGCTGGGTAAAGTGGCCGGCGCTGGTCTGCGGGTCCACCCAGATGGAGAAGAACTCTGCCCCCAGGTTACCCTGCCGCGCCTTCTGCAGGTCCACATTGCCTTCGCTGACGGGGGTGACCGAGCCAATATCGAAATTCTCGTCCACGAAGCGCTGGGGCGTGTCGGCGTGAGTATCAATAACGATGGCGGAATCGTGGATGCGGCGGGCTTGCGGAGAAATTCTGGTGATCTCGGTCTGGGCCAGCGCGCAGAGGCAGCTCAGCGCCACAACAAGAACAACGGACGATTTGCGGAACATGGGCCCTCATTGTACCGCAGGGCCCGTAGTCTCCTGTTGTTCGGCGCTTTGTGCCGGCGCTTCGACGTCCGCATGTTCGAGTCGAGCGGCGCGCCAGTCGTAGTAGCGCTTGGCCACCATGATGTGGAACACGGGTTCGCGGCGTTCCTCGGCGGTTTCAATCAATCCCTGATTTTTCAGATTCAGCAGGTAATCCTCCATCCACTTGCGCTCGGCGCGGCCCATGCCCCGCCGCGAGACGTCCACGGTGAGGCCGGCAACGTGCGACGATTCGGTATCGCCGGAAGTAGGAGCCGCGTTGTGGTTGTAACGGCGCAGGCGCTGCTGCTGGGCGACCGTCCGCACCGCCGAATTCACCTGGATGGGGGTGTGAAATTCACGGTAGTGGGCGGCCGCCAGGTCCTGCAGAAAATCGCGCGTCCAGGATTTGCAGAAGCGGTCCTGGGGGGCCAGGCGGGGATGGATGTTCAGGATGCGGCTCTCCCGAATGGGCACCAGCTCGTGTTGCTGTTCCAGTTCCTGCAGTTGCTGGTCGTCGGCAATGCGGGGCAGGCCCAGGCGGTCAATTTCTTCATTCTGCCGCACCAGCGAATCGTGCGAACCGTGCAGCAGCACCGGCGTCCAGACAATCCGGCGGTGACGGCGGAAGCGACGGTGCCGCAGCGCTCGCCGGAAGTGCTGGCTGTGCCGGGTGCGGTAATGCAGGGCCTGCGCGGGCAAGGAGACAATGGCAAACAGCAATAAGACGACCAGGTTCGACCGAGTGGCGTGATTCACTAAGATTTGCTCCCGCAGCTGGGTTCAACTGAAGCAAAAAAATTTTAAGCCAGAGTCGCGGAATTGTGGGCGCAGTTTTTTGGGGAGTGAACCAACAAGAGCAAACTTTGGTAACGAATTCGCCGGCAAACGCCGGATTGGCCCCCCCGGGAGTCAGCCCCGCGGGGCAGCATATTAAAGCCCAGGACGGAAGTGCTGGGTCTACATAGCTCACAACCCTGAGTCCTGGAAGGACGGCACAGTGCCGTCCCTACGGGGCTAATCGGTCCTGTGGGAACAACGACATCCGACCACCCTGCTATTTCACCTATGAAAACGGCTGGTTCCGAAAAAGCCAGTACTTAACTGGCGAAAGGAACCACCAATGGCAAATCGCAGGGTGTCGGGGAAGGCAAGTATCGATACTGCCGTCCCGTCCAAAAATAAGAATGGCAGTTACAGCACCGAGCTAGTCTACGTCAGCGGGAAGGTCCAGTGCTTCGCCGAAGGCGCGTTCTATTTGGGGTGGTACAAGGGCACCAACCGGCGCTGGCTGAACATTGGGCACGACCTTGAGGGCATCGCACTACCCTCTCATTATCCGTGGATACCGGCTGCTCAGCACTTACAATTTGAAGGATGGCACCCGCGTCTGGGTCATCACGGAGGCTGACAGGACCGCCACAACGATACCTCGCCGGAAGAATATTAGGGGGGGAGCGCAAATGAAGATCCTTGTCGTTGACGACGATTTCGCGGATGGTATCGCGCAAATGCTGCGCACGGGGGGACACACGGTTGTAACAGCTGATGACCGCGACGTAGCACAAAAACTTTACAACAAAGACGGCCCGTTTGACTTAGTTCTTACCGACCTGCTCCATCCGGGACTGGATGGGGTCGGGTTAATACAAGCGATTGGGCAAAAGAATCCCAAGCAAAAGGTTGGGATTCTTACAGGATTTCCAGTTCTCTGCAAGCCCTTTACCAAGGATGGGCTGCTGCATTTTGTCGAGTCACTTACCGGTGCTGACGTATAACCCGAGGCAGACCGCTCAGCGACAACCATTCTGTTGCCGGAAGAATACTGATGACAGCGCAGATCAGGCTTGTGCTCGGAGACATCACCCGGCTTGAAGTTGATGCCATCGTTAACGCTGCCCAAAATGTCCAA
>DATGGJ010000606.1:0-2462 GCA_035308585.1 Terriglobales bacterium | reverse complement strand
TTCGACCAGGCCGCCGTCGGCCGCCAGCGAGCCGCCGTGGGATTGAAAGGTGGCCAGCACGTCGCCGTTGGCCAAACGAACAAAACTATGGGGAAAGCTATAGCCGGCGCGGTCCTGGAACTGGGCGGCAATGCGCGGCTTTAAAGGCTGGCTCAAATCGAAAATGAAGGTATGTCCTGCCACCCAACCATCGGCAAAGAGCAGGTTGTTCTTAGGGAACTCGTATTCGGTGTGATGGGGCATGCTGCCGGAGGTGCCCACCGGCAGGCTGCTGACGATGCGGCCATAGCTGGCCGAAGAGGGATTGGCGTCAATGACGGCCAGGAAATCGCTGGACTTGCGGGCATCATCGCCCGCCCACACGAACAGGTAAGGAGAGCCGGTTGCGGGCACCGAGGGGGGTGTCTTCGCGACCGCCTGGGCGAGCCCGGCGCAGACCACCAGGGCCGTTACAGCGAGCGTACGGCATTTCATAGAATTCTTCTCGCAGTGAAGTGTATGGCAGGTGGCGCGGGGATGCCGTCCACCTTGTGGCCGGAGAAGTATACTGCGGGCGTTCTAAAACCAACACCCAAAATCGTGCCTGATTGTTTATTCTGCCGCTGCCTCGGTATGCAGTTCCGCAAGCCGCTTCATCACGGCTTCCACCATGCGGTCGCAGCGGGCGCCAATGAAGGGGAAGGCGTTTCGGCGTTGCGCGCCGGCGCGGGCGAAGAGTTCGCGCCGCAGCAGGGCGCGCGCGCGGTGCAGGCGCACCTTGACGTTTTCTTCGCTGAGTTCCAGGGCTTCGGCGGTATCGGCCGTGCTCATTTCCTCAATATCCCGGAGTACCAGCACGGAGCGGTAACTCGGGGGCAGTTCGAGCACGGCGCTTTGCAGCAGCGCCAGCAATTCGTGGTCGGAGGCCTGCTGTTCGGGGTCGGGAGTCTTCGCAGCCAGCGGGTCCATTTTGCCTCCGTAAGGTTCAGCATCCAGTTCCTGCACCCGGCTGCGGCGCTGGGCGCGGGCCAGGGCTTCATGCACGGCGATGCGGGTGAGCCAGGTTGAGAACCTGGCCCGGCCGGCGAACTGACTCAGGTGCTGGTAGGCGCGCACGTAGGCGTCCTGCATGACGTCCTCGGCCTCGGCGTCGTTGCGCAGAATGCTATGGGCGACGCGGTAAAGGCGCTGATTGTAGCGGCGCATAATAATTTCGAACAGCGCGGTTTCGCCGTTCAGCACGCGCGCCACCACCTCTTCGTCGCTCCAGCACTCCGCCTTCGCCTGTTGCAGCAGCGCGGTTGTGGCCATGGTCGCCCTCGCATTCCTACCGAGTGTCCGCCCCGGGAAAGGTTACATCCTTCGGCCTGGGCATGAAAACAGGCATGCCGAGCCGCGGCGCTCAGGGAAAAGCCGAGAAGAGGTCGCGCAGGTCGAGTTGTCGGCCGGCGTCACCGAGCAGGGGTGTGACTCCGAATATTTCCTGAATGGTGCGCAGGGTTGAGCCGTGAGTGTAATGAAGGAAACCGGCGTATCCGTTGCCTTTGGCAAAGGGCGAAAGAACGATCATTCCTATGGGGCCGTCGGCCAGCGCGGCTTCATCCCAGGTGATGAATACGGCTCCGCCCTCGCGGTAAGCCTTGGAACTAAGGATCGGCGGGAGGTTGCGCGCCAGCCACCTGTCGCCCTGGGCAATTTCGTTCTTAATCGGCCGGCAGCGGTCGTGCATGTCGTTGCAGACGTTGGGGGTGATGAAGTTGTATTGGGCAACGTGACCAGACCTGAGATCCCCGGCCAGTTCCGTGAAGGGCCGGATGTGGGCAATGCAGTAGCGCGAGCGCGGGTTTCGGTTGCCGGTGACATCGTCGAAATAGACAAAAGGATTGTGTCTGACTCCATAGGGATAACTGTCGGCCAGAGGACAACGCCGGCCGGAGATGGCTTCCTCGTAGGCTTTCCAGGTAATGCCTTTCTGGTTCAGCAGCGTGACCAGGTGCTGGCCGGTGGACTGGCTGCGGACGCGCGGAGGGTCGTCGTCCAGGATGCCGAAATTCGTGCCCGCCTCGAGCCACAGGTAATTGGGGAGGCTGGGATGCATTCCGGGCGGATTGAAATACTGTTCCGCATAGGAGGCCATGGGCAACAGCGTGTGATTGATGTAGGGAGCGTCCTTGCTGCCCTTGATTTCCGGCCAGTTTCTGTTCTCCAGGATGATGACCCAGACCGTGCGGATGTGGCTGCCAGCTTGCGCGCCGCTCAGAGACGGCAGCAACAGCATGGCTAAAAGCGCGAACCAGATTGCGCGGTTGTGCTTCATTTTTTCAGCGGTTCTAAAACAGGAGAGTTATGGCCGGTGGCTCTGAGGCGAGCGCGAAGAGCCTTCCTTCTTGCTCCCTGAATCCGGCGCGCCCTGGTCGCTGGAGTCTTTCAAACTGCGCAAAAAAGTGACCACGTCCCAGCGGTCGGTCTCCGGGAGGGAAGCG
>DATGGJ010000605.1:0-14211 GCA_035308585.1 Terriglobales bacterium | reverse complement strand
TAGAAGCTTTACGCCGAGAGCCCATCATGACCAACTCCATGACCCGCCCCCTCTACGAAGTTGACCCGGAAGTAGCCGCCGCCATTGACAACGAGGTTCGCCGCCAGCACGAAGGCCTGGAACTGATCGCCTCGGAAAACTTCGTCAGCGAAGCCGTGCTTGAAGCCATGGGCTCGGTGTTCACCAACAAGTACGCCGAAGGCTATCCCGGCAAGCGCTATTACGGCGGCTGCGAGTTTGTGGACGTGGTGGAGAACCTGGCCCGCGAGCGCGCCAAGCAGCTTTTTGGCGCTGAGCACGCCAACGTGCAGCCGCACTCCGGTTCCTCCGCCAACATGGAAGCTTATAGCGCGGTGCTGCAGCCCGGGGACACCATCCTGGGCCTCAACCTGGCGCACGGCGGGCACCTCACCCACGGCCATCATCTGAATTTTTCCGGCAAGACGTACAAGATCGTTCCCTATGGCGTGACCCGCGAAACGGAGACTATTGACTACGACGAACTGGAAAGACTGGCGGAGCGCGAGCGTCCCAAGCTGATCATCGGCGGCGGCAGCGCCTACCCGCGCATCATTGATTTCGCCCGCATGCGGCAGATCGCCGATAAGGTTGGCGCTCTCTACCTGGTGGACATGGCGCACTTTGCTGGTCTGGTTGCCGGAGGCGTGCATCCGTCGCCGGTGCCCCATGCCCAGATCGTCACCACCACGACGCACAAAACTTTGCGCGGTCCCCGCGCCGGCATGATCCTGTGCCGGCAGGAATATGCCGCCGCCATTGATAAGACCGTCTTCCCCGGCGACCAGGGCGGGCCGCTGGTGCACATTGTGGCCGCCAAGGCCGTCTGCTTCCGCGAAGCCTTGCAGGCCGACTTCAAGGACTACGCCCGTCAGATTGTAGCCAACGCCAAGACCCTGGCCGAGGCGCTGCGCAACGAGGGCTTCCGCCTGATCTCCGGCGGCACCGATACCCACCTCATGCTGGTGGACGTGTTCGCCAAGGGCATGCTGGGCAGCGAGGCGGAAAAAGCGCTGGGCGAGGCCGGCATCACCGTGAACAAGAATGCCATTCCTTTCGACACCAATCCGCCGCTCAAACCCAGCGGGGTTCGCATCGGCACTCCGGCCCTGACCACCCGCGGCATGAAGGAGAAGGAAATGCGCCAGGTGGGGCGCTGGATCGCGGAGGCGCTCTACCACCGCAACGAGCAGGAGGTGCTGAAGCGCATCCGCAAAGAGGTATTCGAGCTGGCTGAGGCCTTTCCGCTCTATGCCCAGCGCCGCGCCCACGCCCACGCCGAAGCGCGGGTGTGAGCTGCGGCTCATTCACCGCGAGCCGACTTTCGCGGTGCGGGCAATCACTTATTTCGTCGGGACTGCTGCATAGCCGTGGAGATTTCCGCTGCTATCGCTGTAGAGGCCGACTATGACCGCTGCAGGGCTGATCGCAAATGAGTCCGTAAGCACGGAGTTGAAAGGCGGTCCGCTCGGGACGTCAATCGTAACAGGCAGAGCCGCGCCCCGGCGCTGTAGAAATCCATGCTCGCTGCCGTCGGAGTCATCATACAAGCCGACGAACTCAGCCTCGGAGTTGATTCCCCAGATCTGCGTAAGCGTGCTGCCGGGAACATCATAAGTGTAGAAATTACCGTTCTGCACGATGTAGCCATGGTACTGCCCAGCGTTGGAAGCTGGATCAACATAGAGCCCTACGATAGTCCTTCCGTCTGGGGTGGCGTCATTGTTCATCGAGCCCGGTACCGACCGGGCGGGATTAGCCAGTTCACCACCGCCGGCATCCAGGGTCAGGAATGACCCAAAGCGTGTGCGCAAAAAACCAAACATTGATCCGAAATAGTCATCGTCGTGATCACAGCCGTAGATGTCACCGTCGGGCGTGATTGCGTTCGGAATAGAACCTTTTTTACCGGGTACCAGGACGTCCGAAAAACGGCCGTTGCTGTATAAAAACCCCCGCCGGCACGCCGGGGAAAAGGCAATCACGCACTCGGGAGCGCCCGACGCTCCTGGGGGAGCGAAGTAGTCGCCAACGATGTCGCCCGCCGGGTTAATTCCATTGGCTTCGGTCTGTAGCGTGCCCGAGACGCCCACCAAGCTGCCCGGCACGTCAACGGTGGTGAAATGACCGTCTTTCAGCAGGAATCCGTGCTCGTTAAAGTCGTTATCGAAGTAGATTCCAACGATGTCACCCCGAGCGTTGATGCCGGCAGCTATAGTGCCCGCGGCGCCGGGCACATCAATGGACACAAACTTAAAGCCTATTGTGTCTTGCCTGCTCCTCGTCGGGCTCGTTGCCACCCGTCCCATGTTCCGGTACTGGTGATGCAACCTGGAAATGACTGCATTAGGGATTGTGAACGACTGGGCGCCGCCATCAGCCCTTAACAGCAGCAATGCCGCAATCGCGACGAAGATCAGCCTCTGATTCCTGGCCGGCATAATGGCTCCTCCGTTTTGAATCTTGGGCCAGCAGCGCTATACGTGGTGCTGCCGAATCCCTTCTCTACTTCTCAAAAACGGAAAACACCTGAGGATCGGCTCATTTGCCGCTAAGCCGCCTTCGGACCCCCTCCAACATATTGACGCGCTGGCATTTGCGCGGTATGTTGGCCCCGCCTGAAGTCGGGAGCCGTGGTGTGGATAGCTTGAGTGACCTGATGGCTCGCTGGGCTGCCGGGGATGAGGCCGCCTTCAATTCTTTGGTTTCTCTGGTTTATGACGAACTGCGCCGCCTGGCGCACCGGCGTCTGGGCCACCAGCACGGCGACCCAACTTTGAACACCACAGCCCTGGTTCACGAAACCTACATGCGCTTGGCTGGGCACCCGCCGCGCGAGGTCAACGACCGCCATCGTTTTTTCGCCTTGGCAGCGACCGTGATGCGCAGTGTTCTCGTCGATCACGCTCGCGAACGACTGGCGGCAAAGCGCAATGCTGGCATTCGCCTCGAGCTTTCGCCCGATATGCTCGTGACCAACGCCCGCGACGTCGAACTGTTGAGCCTTGATAGAGCTTTGAATGCGCTGGCACTTCTGGACGAACGCCAAAGCCGGATCATCGAATTGCGTTTCTTTGCCGGACTCTCCATCGAGGACACGGCGGAGATCCTGGGCATGTCCCCGGCTACTGTGAAGCGCGACTGGGTGACTGCGCGGGCCTGGTTGCACGATTCCATGTCCAGAGGGGAGCGCCCCACAAAGGCGGCTTCTGAATGACGGCTGACAATCCAGAGCGGTACTCGGAAATGACTCCGGAAAGGTGGCGGCGGGTGAAGGAGGTGCTCGGGAATGCATTAGAGATGAATGCCGTGCAGCGCCTTGCGTATCTGCAGAAGATCTCCGCGCAGGATCGGTCCCTTGGTTTGGCGGTAGAACGATTATTAGCGGCCGCAGAAGAGGCCAGACCCGACTTCCTTAAACCGGGAACGGTTTCACCGCCGACTGAGCAACCGCCGCGATTCGATGCCTGGATCGGGCGCCGAATAGGCGCGTACCAGATTATGGAACCGATCGGCGTTGGCGGCATGGGCAGGGTCTATCGAGCGCGAGACACACGCCTGGACCGGCAGGTGGCGCTGAAATTCCTGCCCAACGAAATGGAGCGGGACCAGAAGGCCCTTGAGCGCTTTAAACGAGAAGCACGGGCCGCCTCCGCGCTAAATCACACCAACATCTGCACGATTTACGACATTGGTGACTCCGACGGGTGCCCTTTTATGGTGATGGAACTCCTGGAAGGGAGCACGCTCGAACACCGCATCTCCGGCAAACCACTTGCGCGCGAATTGCTGATTGACTTGGGCATTCAGATCGCCGACGCGCTTGAAAGCGCCCATTCCAAGGGCATTCTCCATCGAGACATCAAGCCGGCAAACATCTTTGTGACCGAACAAGGGCACGTCAAGCTATTGGACTTCGGACTGGCCAAGCTGGCGGGTGCAGACCCGATGATTGCGGAAACCCTGCCGGCGGTCGCGGTCGAAACGCCGCGGGCGCTTGACCTTACATTTCCGGGCGCCGTTATGGGCACCGCGCCTTATATGTCCCCCGAACAGGTCCGGGGGGAAGGTCTGGACGCGCGAACCGACGTATTCAGCCTGGGGGCAGTTCTTTATGAGATGGCCACAGGACAGCCGGCATTTACCGGGAAAACAACCGTGCAGGTCCGCGAAGCCATCCTGACCCGGGACCCGATACCGCCCCGCAAACTGAATCCGCGCCTGCCGGTACGGCTGGAGCGGATCATTCGCCGGGCGTTAAAGAAAAAGGCGAAGGAGCGCTATCAGCGTGCATTGGATTTAGGCGCCGAATTGAGGCGGGTGGAGCGCGAGATTCGATCTGCTCGCCAGCGGCAATTTGCTGTTGCCGCCTTGCTGGCTTTGGTGGTCCTCATCGGCATCGGTTGGAAACTTGTCGGCGTTCGCCTGACCGTGCCGGCCGGCCAACTCCACTCCGTGGCAGTCCTGCCGCTGGTAAACCTTTCCGGAGATCCGGCTCAGGAATTTTTTGCTGATGGCTTAACCGAAGAGTTGATTGCCGATCTGGCGAAGGTGGCTTCCTTCAAGGTGATATCACGCACTTCCGTCATGCATTACAAGGGATCGAACGAGACTCTGCCGCAAATCGCGCGAGAACTGAACGTGGATGCGGTGGTAGAGGGTTCCGTGATGCGATCCGGAGAGCACGTGAGGATCGTCGCCCAGCTCATACGCGCGGCTACGGACCAGCATCTTTGGGCCAGCCAATACGAGCGGGACGCGCGGGATGTGTTGGCCATGGAAGATGAAGCTGCCCGCGACATTGCAAATGAGATAGAAGGGAAATTAACGCCGCGGCAAGAGTCTCGCCTCGCCGGACCTCGTGCGGTAGATCCGCAGGCGCACGAAGCGTATTTGAATGGTCGTTTTCATTTGATCAAGCGGACAGATAGAGACTTAAAAACGGCTGTTCAATATTTTCAGGCAGCCATTGATCGGGATCCGACGTACGCCCCTGCTTACAGCGGCTTGGGCTATGCCTACACGCTGATGTCGCAATACAGCGCAATGCCCATGTCAGAGGCTCGAGCCAGAGCCGAGGCAGCCATACGCAAGGCCCTCGATCTTGATCCCTCGCTCCCGGAAGCCCATATGGTACTGGCGATAATCCAGGATGCGCTTGGCAAAGATTGGGTGGACGCGGAGCGTGAATATAAAAAAGCCATCGCACTTGATCAGAACGATTCGACCGCCCACGAGACCTATTCCATGTACCTGGCGGCAATGGGACAAACCGCGGATGCCATGGCCGAGGCCCAGCGGGCTTATGAATTGGACCCGCTGTCGCTGCGAGTAAACTCAGTCCTGTGCTGGCAATTGTTTTTCACCCGCCAGTATGAGCGTGCAATTGATGCAGCCCTCAAGGGATTCGAACTCGATCCCAATTACATGCCCGCCCACTGGTGCGCCGGCATGGCATATAACGGTAAGCGAGACTTCCCCAACGCCGTCCGAGAGCTCGAAAGAACGGTTGCGCTGGCGGGCAATACCGAATCCCAGGCATGGCTGGCCTACGTTTATGCCTCGGGTGGGGAACGCGTCAAAGCGGTGCAGATCCTCCATCGCCTGAAAGAAGTGTCAAAACGACAATATGTGTCGCCTTACCAGATTGCCGTGATCTACACCGCGCTCGGAGATAAAGATCGCGCCTTTGATTGGTGGGAGAAAGCGCGCCGCGACGGGTTCGACCGGGTTTACCTGAGCGCCTGGCCGACGAACGACAACATTCGCTCAGATCCCCGCTTCACGGACCTGCTGCACCGGGTAGGAATCTTAAAATAGCGCCGGGGGCTCGCCGGAATTTGGAAACCTTCAAAGCGTGGAGCTTGAAAGCTTCCCCCCGCCGTCAGCCCAGCTTTCGGTCTATACTCTCCCCGTGAAGATCGCCATAGACATTCGGCGCATTGGCGATTTTGGCGTGGGCACCTATATCCGCAACGTGCTGCGCGCCCTGGGCCGTCTGGATCAGGAGAACACCTACATCCTGATTGGCCCGCGGGAGAAATTCCGCGACATAGATCCGCTGCCGCCTAACTTTGAAGGCGTGGCCCTCACCGCTCCGGAAGCCTCGCTGGCCGGGTTTCTGGGTTTCCGCAGAATCCTGCGCCATGAACGCTGCCAACTGGTTCACATCCCGCATCTTTCCTGGATGCCGCAATCGCTGCCCTGCCCTTACCTCATCACCGTGCATGACGTGCTGGAGCACATGTCGCGGCTGCGCGACCACTCCGGGGTGCGCCGGGCCGCGCATTTTCATCTGACCCGCCGGGTGCTGCAGCGTGCCGCGCGCATCTTTGCCGTTTCCAATTTCACCAAGCAGGACGTGGAAGCTCTTTTCCGCATTCCGCCCAACAAAATCGAGGTGGTTTACAACGCCATTGACGAGCGCTTCCGCCTGGGCCACGCCACGGACGCCGACCGCCAGTTCATCGCTGAGCGCTACCAGGTCAACTACCCCTTCCTGCTCTATGCCGGCCGCATCAGCCCGCATAAGAACGTAGGCCGCATCATCGAGGCTTTTTCCGCTCTCAAAGCGGAATTGGACAAGGAAGGCAAACTTCCCGACCTGAAGCTGATCATCATCGGCGACGAACTGTCCCGCCAGCCGGAATTGCGCCGCACCGTGGTGCGCAGCGCGGTGCAGAATGACGTCCGCTTTCTCGGCTTTGTGCCCATTGAGGTGCTGCGCATCTTTTACGACACGGCCAAGATTTTCGTCTTCCCCTCGCTCTACGAGGGCTTTGGCTTAGGGCCCCTGGAAGCCATGGCGCATGGCACGCCGGTGGTGACCTCAAACACCACGTCACTGCCGGAAGTGGTGGGCAACGCCGCCGTGCTGGTCAATCCTGAGAACGTTTTCGAGATCATGCGCGCCTTACACCGCGTGCTGCTCGATCAGGCTCTGCGCGAGAAGTTGA
Organism: Terriglobales bacterium; assembly: GCA_035308585.1. Classification (GTDB taxonomy): domain Bacteria; phylum Acidobacteriota; class Terriglobia; order Terriglobales; family Acidobacteriaceae; genus JAICWP01. The sequence continues at coordinate 7,237 of DATGGJ010000605.1, read as the reverse complement.
AACAGCGTGGCTACGAGCAGGGCGCCCGCTTCTCCTGGGAGGCCAGCGCCCGGCGCGTTCTGCAGGGGTACCGCGAGGTGGCGGGCGGGAACTGGCGGCCGCAGCTACCCCCGCCTGCGGAGGAAGCCGCAGCGGCCACGCGGCAGGAGCCGCCGTGCTGAGTCCCTGTTGCCCAGGCGGCACCCAGGCGAGTCTCGGAGCCCCACCCGAAATTACCTTCAGGGCGCCTGATTTCAGCTACTTACAAATTCTGCTCTGGGCTTTTCTGCTGGGCCCTCCGCTGGCCCTCAACTTGCTTCTAATGATAGGCACGGTCGAATACGCTCGACCAGGTGGGTGATTCGTGCATCGTGAAGTGGTAACCGCGTTCCTGATGTCGGCAATAGCTATTGTTCCAGCCTGGGGCCAGGCCCCTGCCCGGGCCCAGCAGCAAGTTCCTGCCACCATCCCGGCTAAGCGGCAAGTTACTGATTTGCAGGGCATTGTTGTCAGCATGGAGCAGGCGCAACTGGAAAACCGCGAGCATTACCAAGCCTACACTCTGGTGCGTGACTACAAGCTATTCAGCGGAAACGACCGGCAGGCCAAGTCCGATGTTGTGGCTCGCGTGAGCTTTGTGCCGCCTAACCGGAAAACTTTTACCATCGACAAGGTAAACGGTGCCTCCCGGGGGGAGAAGATCGTGCGTAAGATCCTGGAGCACGAGGTTCAAACCACCGCCCAGGACCATGGCGCAAGTGTGCTGAACCGGGAAAACTATAATTTTGTGCTCCTGGGAATGGCTGCCGTAGACGGCCACCCCTGTTACCTGCTGCAGATGGAGCCTAAGCACAAGCGCGAAGACCTGGTGCAGGGCCGGGGCTGGATTGATGCGGAAACCTATCTTCCCCGCCTGATTGACGGCGACCTGGCCAAGAACCCCTCCTGGTGGCTGAAGCGGGTGCACCTGACGCTCAGCTTTGCCGATGTGGGAGGCATGTGGCTACAGACCGGCACCAGGGCGGTGGCCGATGTGCGCATTTTTGGCGAGCATACTCTGACCTCAAACGAACTCAAGTACCTGGGCGATCAGGCAGAAGCGCGCAACCTGGCTCCCGCCAGGAAACGGCGCTCGGCGCACCATCCCGACCTGGTCGGGGCAAGCGTGTTCACCCATTAAACAGGTGCGGCGGTTGCGCCAAGTCCCTCCGCTCGAGCGGTGAAGAAAGATTATCCGTTTACAAGTGGTTGTGCTCACGTTCGAGAATGGCTTTTCCTATTGATTGTCTAGTCTTGCCCTCGCTGCCCAGCAAATAAGATTGCATTCCTCGCAGGTATGTAGGAGGATGCTGCCCCTCTTTGTGCACATCACGTGAGGACAGACAGGGCATGCGAACTCGTTTGGTCCTAATCGGGGCAGTGGTACTGCTGGTTATTTTTGCCGTGCTCGCGGCGAGGAATTGGTTGCGCTCCAAGCCGACCCCACAGACCGCCCGCGTAGCGGGGCCGCAGCCAAAGAGTTTGCCGGCCGCTCAATCTGGCGGTGTGGCGCCACGTCCCCTGCACGGACAAAATCAGCTGGTGGCCCAGATACTTGAACAGGGCTTAACGCCAGAGCGCGCCAGGCTGCTGTTCAGCATGGTGGTGGGACCCTTGCCCGGAGTGAGCCCGCCAGCTGACAGCCGCGATCCCGCTGACTTTGATGGCACACTGGCGGTCAGCTACATCTACCAGGTATGGAGCTCGCTTACGCCCGAGCAACGGCAGGCCGCCTTACGGCTGATCCGGCGCGCGGGCAAGGTGCCTGGAGGAAATGTCGGGACACTCCACTCATCCTGGTCCCCCGACCATGCCGTGCTGATGCCCGTCGCCCTCACGCTGCCGCAGGTGCCAGCCTGGGATTACGAACAAATGGCAAAGGATGCCAATGACACGCTCTCAGTGTTGCTGGGAGTTCCACCCGTCCAATTTGTCGTCAATGTGGATTACGACCCTCCCGAAGGTACGGAGTACGCCCATGCCTGGTCATGGTGGAAACCGAACGACCCCAACAAGCCCGATAGGCCGGATGTTCCCCTCCCCTGGGGCTGTGAGCTCAGCATCCACGATCAGAAGTTCGTGCCGCTCAACGGGGTTGATGCCAAAGCGATTGTCACTCATGAAATGACACACTGTTTTCAGGACCGCGTGACGCAGACCGCGACCGCGATGTTCAGTGTTCACCCCTGGATTTCCGAGGGCGAAGCCACCTGGGCCATGTCGGCAATAGTGCCCGAGGCCGATGCTGTCATTCTGGGCAACAAGTGGAGCCCCTACGTAAATCAGCCGACCACGGTATATGCGAAACGCTCCTACGATGCGATCGGGGTCTACGGTCACTTGAGCGACTTGGCGGGCAACGAGGCGGTGTGGCCAAAGCTGCTGCCCATGGTCAAGATTGGGATCGGCGGGAACGACAGCGATGCGTTCACTGCTCTAGTGGAAGGCCATCATATCGAGTACTTCACTTCCTGGGGTTCCAGCTACTTCGTGGTTTCGGGCAACAAGCCCTGGACAATAACCGGTCCAGGAACACCCCCGACCACCGGACCGGCGCCGCAGACCATCACCATAGACCCCCAGTTCAATGACGTGCTTCCGCCCGCAGGACCGTATCAGGGTGAGTTGTTTCAGCTCTCAGGAAACGCAGATATTGCGATGGTGTCCCTGCTCACCGGGTACGGCCGGTTGCATGACCAGGGCTTTTCACTGGACACCGCGCTCGACGCGTCCGGCCCTCTGGCGCTCTGCCTGAAACAAGGGGGCTGCAAGTGCCCCGACGGCTCGCCCGGTGCATCCATGTTCACGAAAAACGCAGTGGCACCCCTGTCCATTGGCATCAATGGAGGAGACACCACTGCCCAGGTGGGAGTGGTGGCTCGATCTCTGGACGACTTCTGCAAGAAACCCGAGCCGAATAATCCCGCCGCCCCGCCGGGTGGAGGAGGCAGCGGGGGAGGTGGAGGCGGCGGAGACGACAACGACAATCGGCCCCCGCCCCCACCTCCGCCGGAAGGGGCCACTTGGGGCGACACGCACCTGGCTACCTTTGATGGACTCGGTTATGACTTTCAGGTAGTGGGCGAATACACGCTGGTCCGTTCCACCAAGGATGACTTCATCGTGCAGGTGCGGCAGGTGCCAGTACTGGGACCGAAGGTGGCCAGCGTCAACCAGGCAGTGGCTACCAGGATCGGCGGCCAGAGGGTGACGTTCACCATGGAGAACAGCGCTCCCGTCCTGCGCATAGACGGCAAAGTGAGCAGCGGTCCGCTGCCCAAGCTGAAGGCTGGCTCGCTGACGGGAGCCGCCACTGCCTATGGCGGCACCTACCAGCTCACCTGGCCAGACGGCACGGTGCTGCGGGTAGAGCAGTTAGGCAGCTACGCCATCAATGTAAGGGTCAAGCCGGCGGCGGCGCGGCACGGCTCGCTGGCGGGACTGCTGGGCGACTTCGACGGCTCGCAAGCCAACGACCTCATTGGCAAAAACAACAGCAAGTTGGGGATGGGTTTCAGCCGCGATGACCTGAACCACTCGCTCGCGGATGCCTGGCGGGTGACCAAAACCACTTCCCTGTTTGATTACCAGCCGGGACAGTCAACCAGCAGCTTCAACGATCCCAATTTCCCGGCGAAAGATGCCGACGCGGCCCGGCTGGCGAACCGGGACACGGCAGAGAAAACCTGCCGCGAGCACGGCATTACCGACCAGCGTCTGCTGGATGACTGCATTCTCGACCTGGCGGTAACCAATAGTTTCGTGTTCGGAGGCCAGTATGCGCATGCCCAGCAGGTGCTGGCAGCGCGCGCCGCTCTTACCCGGTCGCGCTCCACGCTTCCTAAGCTGGCGACGCTTTGGGTAAAAGGCGAGATTCTGGACAGCAAATCCGAACCCGAGTTTCACTTCAACGGCAAGCAGGGCGACGTCATCTGGATTGGCCACGACCCGAATTGCAAGGACAGCCTGACGCCAGGTCACCCCGTTTTCTTGTGGCTGGTGGATCCCGCCGGCAAGCGCATAGACGCGCAGGCGGGGTGCGACTTTGGCCGGGTTGAGTTGCCAACGTCAGGAACCTATACGTTCAGAGGTGTTTTCAAATATAAGAACGACATAGTGCGCTACAACATTCCGGTGCGCTTTGTCCGTCCCGACCGCCGTCAGCAGATATCGTACGGGCAGATGGTCTCAGGCAACATTGAACAGTGGGCGGCGCATGATGTTTATACATGGACGGGCAAGGCAGGTGACCTGATTGTGCTTTCCGGAAAGGGATGCGATTTGAAGTTTTTCACCGCGATCCTCGATCCCGAAGGACACAGTATCCTCGGGCCTTCCTGCCGCACCGGCACGTACTGGAAACTGCCCAGAGATGGCACCTATCAGCTCGTGGTCAATAGCGGGGAATGGGCGCATGCGGAAGCCATCGGCCCCTATCATTTCGTTTTTCAAGGCGGGAAGTTGGCGCAGTAGGGCGGCAACCAGGGCGCGCAACCAGCGTCAGCGTTTGCCATCGCCGGGCTGGGGCGGAATTTCAGTGGTGGTTGGCGGCTGCATCTCGCTCAGCAACTGGCGGCGCAGTTCGGCCAGGAGTTCGGGGCGCCTCTCGCTGCCCAGTTCGCGCTCCAGTTCCTGCAGCGCCAGGTAGACAATGTGGTAATGGTGCAATCCGCTGTATTCGGGGTCGGAGGTCACCTCCAGCCAGATGCGGTGCAGAAGCTCCAGGTCCTGCTGGCGCAGGCGTGGGGTGTGCGGCCCCAGGGGATAAATCCGCGAGCGGCCATCCGGAAAAGCAACTTCCAACTCCAGGCGGGGACGCGGCTCGGGCAGACGCTCCCAGGCGTCGCCGGTCAGCTTGCCCTGTTCGTCAGCGGTTAACTTGTTGGAAGCGCCGCAAACGATGCGCGTGGAATCCAGCCGCTGGGCGGTGACCACAATGGCCTCGAAGACGTCGGTGGCGGGCACCACCAGCAGCGAAACCGGCTTGCCTTCCTTCTCGGCCGCGGCGACCACGGAAGTGAACAATTCCTGTTCGTAATGGTCGAAAACCTCGTCGGCATCCATCTGCGTGCTACCGCTGAAGCTGTGCTCGCGGTGGTACAGGCGCGCGGTCATGACCACGACGTCCTGTTTGCCGGTATCGGTGCGAGACAGCGTCTGGCGCAAGTAGTAGAGATTGCGCGGGTCGCGCACCGTCACCAGGACGTTGCCGGGACGCACGCCCAGCGCGCCGCTGCCCAGTTCCTGGTTGCCGTACACCCGGAACTGGTCCAGCATTTCCGGCTTGCCCCGGCGCGCCTTGGCAACGTGGTGTTCCGAGGCGGTAAAAATGGCAAAGAAAACCACCGTGAAGATCACGCCCGCGATGGTGGCTTCCTGTTTAGTAAACAGGTTGACGATGGCGGTCATGAACAGAACCACGGTGATGATCGTGAGCCCTACCGGGATCTCTTTGCCGAACAGGTGGAAATTACCGGGCACCTTCCATTGGCGGTTCTCCGGCTCGGTATAGCGCAGAACCAACACCGCCAGCCCTTTCATGGCGAAACTCCAGATGACACCGAAGGCATATAGGGCGGCCAGCAGGTAAACGTTGCCGCGGCTGGCCGCGATGGTGGCCAGTTGCATCAGCACGATCAGGTTGATGATGCGGTAGCTGGTGCCGTAGCGCCTTTGCGGTTTCTGGAACCAATCGGTCAGCACCCCGTCTTCGGCCACGCGGTTGAGCACGCCGTTCGCGCCGACAATGGAGGTGTTCTCCGCGCCCGCCAGGATCAGCACGCCCACCAGCACTACGAATCCGTGAAACAGCAGCTTCACCGTGTACGGTCCGGCGAGGTACATGGCAATGCCGCCGATGAGGTTGCCAAAAAAGCTCGGCCGCACGCTGTCGGGGATGATCATCACCGCGAAGAAGGAAACCAGGGAGGTGAACACCAGGCTGTAGATGAAAATCACCAGCCCCGTCTTTTCCAGGTTCTTGAGCTTGGGGTGCTCGATCTCGCGGTTTACCTGGGCCAGGGTCTCCTCACCCGACATGGCCAATACGGAGTGGCCAAAGCCCACCAGCAGCATGACCAACGTTATCCTCGAGGCCCAGGTTCCGAAGAGCCATCCCAGAGATTCATGGCTGAAGTGAAACACATTCGGAGCGAAGGGACTGGGGGGTAGCGGCGCGGGTTTCTTAATCAAGGTCACCAGGCACCAGACGATCAGCATCACCACCATGACGGTGGTGATCTTCATGATCTTCATGGCCTTGTCGCTGCTTTCATGGATGCCCTGGATATTCTTCCACCAGAAGTAGAGGACGACCACGGCGGCGAAGGCGGCGGCAAAGTGATTGGTGCCCGATTCCGTGAAGTTGATGGGGTGGCCCAGGTAGCGGCCAATGTCGTCCACAAAGCCGGCCAGGTACTGGCCGGCGGAGACGGCGCTGATGGGCCCGGTCAGAACATAGTCAAAAAGCAGGGCCGAAACCGAGATCTTGGCCAGGGTTCCGCCCATGGCTTCCTTGACCACGCGGTACACGCCGCCACGCACAAACATGGCGCTGGACTCAATGTAGAGAGCCCGCACCGCGTAGCTGAACAACATCACCGCCAGGATGAACCAGGGAGCGCTCTTGCCGATGACCTTTTCCGCGTCGCCGCCCACATAATAGGCCGAGGAAGCAAGGTCGGCGAGCACGATGGCAGAGGCCCGCCAGAAGGAGATGAAGGTCAACATCACCGTGGTGGCGACGAAGACCTTGACCACCGGTCGCTTTGGGCTCTCTATGGAAGTCGACATGAAACCGCGACCCGATACTTCAGGGTCAGTAAGCCTACGAAAGATAGCATACGACAAATAACGAAGCGATCAGGCAAAGCGGGGTGAAAGGATCGGGAACTCCCCGGTCTAAGGCGTGGTCATCGCGGTCTCAGCAGGGCCGATGTAGGTGTGCGTCATACGGTCGTGCCAGCATAGGGCGTCCTCGTCGAGAAAATGCCAGGCGTATCCCATTCCTAGCGAAGCCGCCGACAGGAAAGAAACCAGGACTCGCCACCGGCGCAAGCTTTGATTCACCGCCCGACCATTGAACTGGCTTAAGCGCAGCTTCATGGCGAGAAGCCCTGGCGTGGTTCCTGTGTGGACCAGAAAGGCGTACTGGTAGGTTGCCCAGAGAATAGCGGCTATTCCAGCACAAAGGCTCGTAGCCTGCACGATTGGCAAGGCG
>DATGGJ010000604.1:0-1675 GCA_035308585.1 Terriglobales bacterium | reverse complement strand
CAGCATCACTGCGTACTCGGCGATGTCCTGTCCCTCATCGTTGGACCACAGGTTCTGCAAAAGTTCCTTCACGGTCGTTCTCCGAACTTCTTAAATTTCGCCCCGCTTCGGGCGATGGTGATGCCATGCTACGGGGCCCCGGGCAGGGGGAGAATGGCCCATAGGTGCCATGCCGTCCCCGGTCGTAATTCACATCAGGTTACCGTCGGCAAGTTGTTAATATTTGGCCACTTATGACGTTTGCCCTGTGGGCCCTTGGCATCTCCCCTTTGGCGGGGATGCGTCATCCCCCAAAATGAGGGAGACGTCATCCCAAAAGTGAAGGGCTCATCCCAAAGTAAGGCGTCATCCCGAGGGTCTTTAAGCCCGAGGGAATCTGGCGCGCACGAACAATGCCCATTTGTGGCGCGGGCGCCCTCGCCCGCGACTCGCCGGCCTTGACTTGCCCTTTGTGGCGCGGGCGCTCTCGCCCGCGGACCCAGCTACTGGGGCGAGCCGTCCGCAGGCAAATTCTTTTCCCTTGCTGGGCTGATTTTTTGCCTCTGAAACGCCTTTCCGTAAGATTTTTTCGCAGCGCCCGCTTGCTTCCGTCATATAATCGCCTTGCTCCCCCAGGGCGCGCCGACTCCCAGGAACCCTCCGGTTCCTTCAAGCAGGCCTCAGGATGGCGGCGGTTTCAAAAATCGAAAATGGCGTAATAGAACTACGCACCGATGTGGGGCGGTTATACGTGTGCCCCACCGGCTGGCAGAGCCTGTATCTGCGCTGGACCTTCCGCAACTTTCACAGTCTGCCGCAACAGATTCTCAACCGGCGCCAGAAACGCCTGATTGAGCGCCTCTCTCGCACCGCTCTTCTCACCCCGGCCGAGCCCGTCCCCGCCAGCGCCATTATCGGCATCGTCGAAAACATGAGAGTGTTCGGCCTGCCTTCCATTGCCGAACCGGCAGAGCCGGCCACCAAGGCAAAGCCGGCCGTTCCCGCCGCCAAGGTTGCGGTGCTGCACGCCCGGGCGGAGGATGCCGCGCTCGAATCCAGCCCTTCTGCCCACGTGGAGCGGGCGCCGGCCGGGCCTGCCGCTGTTCCAGAAATAGTTCACCACAGCCCCGCGCCTTCTCCGGCGTTTGAGACAGAAGCGCCTCCCGCCCCGGTGCCGCAAAATGATTCTGGCCGCCGCACAACGCGAATTCCCTGGGCGGCTGCCTTGGTGGCCGTCAGCGCGGCCGCTGCGTTGTTTCTTGCCTTCTGGCTGGTGCCGCTGTGGAGATTGCCGCAGCTCGTCGTTGCTCCCGCGCCCGTGCCCTCGGCCCCGCGGGTTGCCGCCGCGCCCGCGCCGCCCACCGCGGTCGCACCTGCTCAGCGCGTATCCCTGGCCAGGCACGTGACCGCCGGGGAAGCCGCCGCCGGCCATGCTGCCGCCAAGCCGCCGGTCTCTGTTTCGGCCGTCGTTCCCGATTTGCCGAACCTGCCGCAGATTGCGGAAGCTCCGCGCTCCGGCTTCATCTATCCCGTTGCCCCCAACCCCAACCTGGTGGGCAAGGTCGCACTCAAGGCGGTGGTGGCCAGCGATGGTACCGTCAAAGAAGTTGAGGTGCTCAGCGGAGACCGCGCTCTTGCCGCCGCCGCTGTTCGCGCCGTGAAACAATGGCGCTATGCTCCCGCCCAGGTCGGCGGA
>DATGGJ010000603.1:0-2234 GCA_035308585.1 Terriglobales bacterium | reverse complement strand
ATCGCGTATGTGGTTAAGCCACTTCACGTGCTCTGAGGGAGTTAACAAGACCGTTGATAATTCGACCGACCTCGTGGATACGCTGCAGAACAGAGGCAAGCTGGGGTTTGGAAAGGTAGTGGAGGCGTTCTGCGATGATGACTTGTGTTTCTATCTCGGCCAATGAGCCCAGTGAGTGACGCAGATATCTTTTGAACTCAGGCCTGCTGAAGTGTGCCTGTCCTTCCGCAATATTGCTGGGCACGGAAACCGCGGCCCGACGGATCTGGTCGGCTAGGCCGTACAGCTCATGTCTGGGAAATACCTCTGTGAGTCTGTAGAGCTCGGTTGTCAGCTCAATCGATTTTTGCCACGCAACAAGGTCCTTGAAGTGTGCAATGAAGACATCTTAGGTCCAAACAGCCCGGTGGATGTCTCCCGTGTCCGTATCCGCCACTTCTCGCTCCCGAATCGGGAGGACGAGGTCATTTACATTCAGCAATGAGCTTTTCATATCAACCTGGGTACTGGGTACTAGGCACTGGGTACTAACTACTCGTAACGCAGCGCTTCTGCCGGCGCGATGCGCGCCGCCGACCACGAAGGATAAATGGTGGCGACGAAGGAAATGGCGAGAGCGACGGCCGCGACCAACACGCCATCGAGGAGGCTGGGCGCGAAGGGAACGTAGTCAATGGAATAAACCTCGGGCGCGAGCGAAATCAGGTGGTAGTGGCCGCCCGCCCAGGAGAGAGCATAGCCCACGATGAGGCCGATGATGGTGCCGAGCACGCCAATGAGCACGCCCTGGGTGACGAACACGCGGCGGACCTGCCGCTTGCGCGCGCCCATGGACATAAGCACGGCAATGTCGCGGGTCTTCTCCATTACCATCATGGTGAGCGAGATAAGTATGTTGAGAGCAGCCACGAAGACAATCAGCCCGATGGTGATGAAAGTGACCACCTGTTCCAGGCGCAGGGCGCGGAAAAGAGCGCGATTCTGCTCCATCCAGTTGGTGCTCATGAAACCGTGACCGGCGGCCTTTTCCAGTTCCTGTCCGACCTGGGCGGCGCGGTAGATGTCGTCCAGCTTGAATTCGAGCACCGCGACCTCATCGCCCAAACCAAACAACTTTTGCGCGGCTGAGAGGCTGGTGAGGGCCCAGGTGCTGTCGTAATCGTAGAAACCGGACTGAAAAATTCCGACCACGCGGAAATTCTGGAATTTGGGCACCAGGCCGAAGGGAGTCAGTTCACCCTGCGGGCTGGTGACCAGGACCACGGAGCCGAGGGCGGCGCCGAGTTGGTCGGCCATGTCCTTGCCCAGGACTATTGGGGGCAGAGACTGGACGCGCCGGCGGGCCGCCTCCAGGGAGGACGGAGAGGCAGACGCGGGCGGCGGGGCAGGCTGCGATTCGCTGAGTTCGGCGGCCGAGCCCTGTTTGATGCTTTCCAGCAGGTCGCTGACCTTGCGCTCATCGGCGGGAACAATGCCCTTGAGGACGGCGCCCTGGGCGCGCGCGCCGCGCGAGATGAGCAGTTGTTCGTAAATGGCGGGGGCGCCGGCCACCACGTGCGGCTGTTTAAGGAGGCGGGAGAGCAGCGGCCGCCAGTCGGTGATGCCCAGGTTCTGCACCCGCATCAGGTTGACGTGGGCGGTGGCGCCGAGCAGGCGCTGCTGCAGGTCCGTACGAAAGCCGTTGGTGATGGAAAGGGCGATGATGAGCGAGGCCACTCCGGCGGCCACTCCGGCGATGGAAATGGCGGTGATGACGCCGATGACAGCCTGGCGTCTCTTGGCACGCAGGTACCGCCGGGCGATGAAAAATTCAAAGGACATGAGAAGGCAGCTACTGGCTGATGGCCGTCAGCTCACAGCTGAAATGCTGATTATAGCGGCAGGTGCTTGGAATCGCTGAAGTACCTTGGCGGCTGAACCCGGTATTCCTGCGCGTAGGGAATGCAGCGCTCAAGCGCTGCTCCACCCAAAAAGTTGGTTGGCGGTTGGTTGTTGGACTGAAGCAAAGTCAAAGGCGGCGCGCGGGGCGCCCGGGCCACAAGAGCCAAGGCGGCCAACCCTGCTCACTGCCCACGAGGCACTCATTTCCCCGCTGGGGGGCGGAGGACAAATTTGGCGGCGCCCATGTTGTCAAAGCGGTCATAGGCGCGAACTACGATGATGTGCTCCTGGGGGTCGCCCGCGGGCACAGGAATGCTGAAGTCGTAGGATTCCGTTTTAGAATCGGAAATCTG
>DATGGJ010000602.1:0-7145 GCA_035308585.1 Terriglobales bacterium | reverse complement strand
GATGTTGCGTCCCCGCGGAGCCGGCTCAGGAACTTCCAGCTCATCAATCAGACGGTGCAGGGAAGAGCGGGCAATCTTGAGCGAGCGGGCGGCCTGCAGCTTGTTGTTGTCGAAGGCCAGCAGCACCCTCCGGATCAGCCGGCGCTTGAAGGCGCGCACTTCTTCGTCGAAGGAGCTGTCCTCCAGTTCCATGTCCCAGGCGGCGAATTGCGAAGGCAGGTGCTCAATGCGAATCTCCGGACCGTCGCACACCACCACCGCGCGCTCAATGGCGTTTTGCAGTTCCCGGATATTGCCCGGCCACTCGTATTCCTGAAAAGCGGCCATGGCGGCAGGGGAAATCCGCCGCGCCGGGCGCCGGTGCCGTTCCGCGTAGCTGTGCAGGAAGGAATAGGCCAGCACCACGATGTCGTCGCGGCGCTCGCGCAGGGCGGGCAGCTTGATCTCGATGGTGTTCAGCCGGTAATAGAGGTCGGCGCGGAAGCTGCCGGCTTTCACCAGTTCCATCAAATCCCGGTTGGTGGCGCAGATGATGCGCGCCTCCATGCTGCGCACCTGGTTGCTGCCCAGGCGCTCGAAGCTGCGCTCCTGCAGCACCCGCAGCAGTTTGACTTGCATATTGGGCGAGAGTTCGCCGATTTCATCCAGGAAAATCGTGCCCCGTTCCGCCGCTTCAAAACGCCCCCGGCGCGCCGCCCCCGCTCCCGTGAAGGCTCCCCGCTCGTGGCCAAAAAGCTCGGCTTCAATCAGGGTTTCCGGCAACGACGAACAGGCCACGGCCACAAAGGGCTCGCGTCCGCGCGGGCTGGTGCGGTGAATGGCCCGGGCCAGCAACTCCTTGCCCGTCCCGGTTTCGCCGCCGATCAGCACCGTGGCATCGCTGGCCGCCACCTTGGAGGCGAAGCTGTAAATGGCGAGCATTTTTTCGTCCGTGCCCACCACCGCCACAAAGTCGGCCAGCCGTGTGGCTGACACCCGGAGTTGTTCCACTTCGCGATGCAATTCGTAGAACTGGCTGGCTCGCCGCAAAACCAGCCGCAACTCTTCCAGCGATCCGTTTTCCACGAAATAGTCATAGGCGCCGGCGCCCCACGCCATGCGCACTACCTGGCGGTCGGTGGTGGAGAGAAAGGCCACCACCGGAACCCCCGCCGGATTGCGCACCAGCTTTTCCAGGCATTCGAAGCGGGCGGCAAATTCTTTGTCTTCACGGCTGGGCAGGCTGGTGATGAGCACTTCGCACTCCAGCACCTTTTCCCGCTCTTCCAGCGAGGCTGCTTCCAGCGTGAAATCTTCCCCCAGTTTTTCGCCCAGGATAGCGAAGAATTCCAGCCGCTCATCCACGAAATGACACTTCATTCCACTCACGTTTCTCCCCGCAGGAACTTCCTCAGCTGTGCTCTGGAACCTATAGTGCGGCCCAGCGTAACCTCATCGCCTCAAGGTTTTCTGTACGTCTGGAAGAATTGCGACCCATTATGCGCACATAGCTGACCACAAAGGCAACAGGAAGAAATACCCTATTTTTTATGGAAACGGGGCCGACCTGCGTCTCATTTTGAGAAGCGCCAGCCTGCCGGTCTTTTAGCCCAATCTTCTAGGGTAATTACCTTGTCCGCGCTCTTCGCCGGGACTAGGTTCCCTGCAGGCGAAGTATACTTTTGCACAAGGCGCACAGGTTTTTGACCCATGGAATTGCGAAACCCATCCCGGCAGCGCAACCAGGAGTTGTTTGACCGCTTTGCCCCCCACTACCACCGCCTGCTCGACCGCGCCCTGGCACCCTCCGGCGAAGCCTCGCACTATTTTGCCCGCAGGCGGGTTGAATGGCTGCAAAGAGAGCTTCGCGCTCTCAATTTTGCCCCATTGTCAGTGCTGGATTATGGCTGCGGCACCGGGGGATCGGTGCCGTTCTTGAAGACCATCCTGCATCCCCGCCGCATCTTGGGAGTGGATATCTCTTCCCAATCGCTGCACTGGGCGCGTAAAGGGCACCAGGAAGAGGGGGTGGAATTCGCGAATTGTGACCACGATTTCGCCCCTGCTGAGTTCCATTTGGCCTTCTCCAACGGGGTTTTCCACCATATTGCACCCGCAGAGCGCCTCTCTGCTCTGCGCTATGTCTACGATTCTCTTGTCCCGGGCGGCATATTTGCTCTCTGGGAAAACAATCCGCACAACCCCGCCACCCGCTACATCATGGGGCAATGTGAGTTAGATCAGGAAGCCATACCGGTCACTTGCAAACAAGCCGTTAAGCTATTGCAAAGCAGTGGCTTTGAGGTGCTCGGCCGCAGCAGCTACTTTTACTTCCCGCGCTGGCTGAGGTGGTTGCGGGCGCTGGAACCTGCGCTCTCTCCTTTGTTGCTCGGAGCACAGTATCTGGTGCTGGCTCGCAAACCCGGGTAGCTTGCAGGCTTAAGCTATACTCCGGCCCATGCCTTCCTCATTGCCGGGCGGAACAGCGCACAAGCCCAGGCTCCGCTCTTTGCTCCTGCTGGCTTTGGCGGGAATGGTGGGAATGCATGCCTGGGTCTTCTTCACCTTGCGGCAGCAAGTGCGGCAGGGCTACCCGGATTTCACCGCTTTTTATGCCAGCGGCGAGCTGGTGCGACGGGGTCTGGGACCGCAGCTCTACAACATGGAATCCCAGGCTCGCGTACAGCAGGAGTTTGCTTCGGGTGTAAAAATTCGCAACGGTCCTTTGCCGTTTACCCATCCGCCGTTTGAAGCGGCTCTGTTCGCTCCTCTGGCTTTGCTCTCTTACAGCTCAGCGTACTGGCTGTGGAATGCCGCTAGCCTGCTGGCGCTGGTGGGATTCCTGCTGCTGCTGCGTCCGCATACTCGCCAACTGAGGGCCTGGTCCGAGGCGGTGCCATTCCTGGCCGGGCTGGCATTTTTTCCCGTGTTTGTCTGCCTGCTGCAGGGCCAGGATTCGCTCCTGCTGCTCCTATTATTCGGGCTGGCGTTTGTGGCCATGAAGGGTGGCCATGAGTTTCTGGCCGGGATCTGCCTGGGACTGGCCCTGTTTCGCTTCCAATTGGTGTTGCCGGTGATGGCGGTTCTGTTTCTGCGGCGAAGATGGAAGCTGGTGGCCGGCTTCGCGTTGACGGCGGTGGCGCTGGCCGCGGTTTCTGCCGCCGTGGTGGGCTGGGGGCAGGTGCTCAACTATCCCCAGGAACTGCTGCGGATCAGCCATGCGCAAGGCGCAGCGGCTATGAATCCGAGGGTGATGCCCAATTTGCGGGGCGCGGTTTCCAGCTTGGCCGGGGACGGCAATTTCGCCCACGTGCTGATTGCCTTGCTATCGCTGGGGCTGGTGGGATTGGCCGCCGAGCGATGGAAGGCTGATCCGCAACAGCCTGGATTCGCTTTGGGATTCGCTCTCACCCTGACGGTGGCGGTGATGGTGAGCTATCACATGATGGCTCACGACTTGAGCGTGCTGTTGATTCCGCTGCTGCTGGCGGCGGAGTGGCTGCTGCGCCAGAGCGGGCGTGGAATCCCGCGCCGGCTGGTAACGGCCGCCATCGGCCTGCTGTTTCTAAGCCCGATTTATTTCCTGCTCTGGTTTCGTTACCAGCGCTTCAGCCTTCTGTTCTGGGTGGTGGCGCTGCTGGCTGCGGGTTTGAGCTTCGCGATGGAACACGGGGATGCGCCGCAACTGGCGCGCGCGGCTGGCAACAGCGAATCCTGAGCCGGGGCGGATAGCAACCTTCGCGCTCGACCGCATGCCCGGCGTCCCCTACAATCTGGCGAACCCATAAGGCGCAGGCGCTCTCCTTGACCCAGACGCAAATCCGCAAGGCTGGTCTGTTTTATCTGGTGTGGGTGATGTTCTCCTACACCACCGGCGGGCCCTTCGGGCTGGAAGACCAGGTCACCACCTCCGGTCCGGGCATGACCCTGGTCTACCACCTGGTGCTGCCGCTGTTCTGGTGCATTCCCATTTCGCTGGTGGCGGCGGAGCTGACCACGGCCATGCCGGTGGAAGGCGGCTTCTACCGCTGGACCCGGGCCGGTTTCGGCGACTTTTGGGGCTTCCTGGCCGGGTGGTGGAACTGGTCAGCATCCTTCTTGTTGGGAAGCAGTTACGCGGTTTTATTCAGTGATTACCTGAAATTTTATTTTCCCTCGGTGGTGGGCTGGAAACACTATGCGATTTCGCTGGCCCTGATCGCGCTCATCACCTACGTGAATGTGCGCGGAATCCAGCTGGTCGGCAAGCTGGCGACGTTTCTGGAATTGATGGTGCTGCTGCCCATTGCGGTGATGTGCGTGGTGGCGATGGGCAAGTGGCAACACAATCCGTTCACGCCGCTGGTGCCGCCCCACAAGCCGCTGTTCCAGGTGTTTGGCGTGGGCCTGGCGCTGGGGTTGTGGCTCTATTCCGGGTACGAGCAGCTTTCCACCGTGGCGGAAGAAGTTGAGGACCCGCAGCGCACTTATCCTCGAGCGCTGGCCTGGGTGGTGCCGCTCTCCATTGCGACCTATTTTCTGCCCACGTTTTTTGCCCTGGGCGCTTTGGGCAACTGGCAGCAGTGGCACACCGGGTATTTCTCCGATGCCGCGCAACTGATCGGAGGGCGCTGGCTGGGCCTGTGGATGACGCTGGCAGCAACCGTAGGAGCTGTGTCGCTGCTCAACAGCACGGTGCTGGCCAGCACGCGCATGCCTTTCGCCATGGCCGAAGATGGCTACATATCGCATTGGCTGACGCGGCAGCATCCGCGATACCGAACGCCGGCCGCTGCCATCGTGATCTCCTGCGCGATCTATGCCGTCTTTGCCTGGCACTCGCTGACGCAGCTGATTTCGGTTTACATCTGGCTGCGCATCGCCACTTCGCTGCTGACCGTGCTTTCAGGATGGCAGTTGCGGCGGAAAGCGCCCGATTTGCCGCGCGCCTTCCGCATACCCTGGGGGCGCAAGGGCCTGATGTATGCCGTGCTGGCGCCGGTGGTGATGAGCGGGGTGGCGCTGCTGGGCAGCGATCCATTCGGCTGGAAGTGGGGACCGGCGGCGCTGCTGCTGGGGCCGGTGGCGTACATCTTTTTCCGGCGGCGTCCGGCCGCCTCAGCCGAGGGGGCTGGCAGCGGCCGCTAATCTTTTGTTCACGCTGGTTTTGTCAGGAGCTACGCGGGCGAGGGCGCCCGCGCCACAAAATTCAGCAGCGGGGAACGTGGTTGTGGGTCGCGAGGCGATATAATTTTCGTTTCTGCGGAGCAGTCCTTCTTTACAAAGCAGTCCACAAAAATCAGGAGCGTGGCAATGCGCACTTCAGGCATGTTGGTGTCTGTACTTCTCTTGACAACGGCTTTGCTGGCCCAGCAGGCGAAGCCGCCGAAGTCGCGAGTTAAGAAGACGAATCCCACCCCGGAGGCCACGCAACCGGAAACTTCGCAAGCGGCGGCACCCGCGCCGAGCGCACAGCCGACTCCGCCGGCTAAGCCGGGCGCTCCGGAAGCGGCCAAGCAGAGCAAAGAACTGCATTTCGACATGACCGAGGCGCCGCCGGTGGTGAGCCATCAGCAGGTCACCATCAATGGGCGCGTGCTGCGCTACACGGCCACAGCCGGGCGGCTGCCCATCAAGCGCCCCGACGGCAAAATACAGGCGGAGATGTTCTTTGTGGCTTACACCCTGGACGGCGAGAACGCGGGGCAGCGGCCGCTGACTTTCGCCTTCAACGGCGGCCCGGGCTCCGCTTCGGTGTGGCTGCACATGGGGGCGCTGGGACCGCGGCGGGTGGTGCTGCAGCCGCAGGGCTTCATGCCGGCTTCGCCTTACCATCTGCAGGACAACCAGTATTCGCTGCTGGATAAATCCGACCTGGTGCTGGTGGACGCGATCGCCACCGGCTGGAGCCGCGCCGAGGATGAAGCCACGACCAAGGAATTTCTCGGCGTCCAGGGCGACCTGAACGCATTCGGCGAGTTTATTCGTCTCTACATAACGCGCTACGGGCGGTGGGCCTCGCCCCTGTTCCTTTTCGGCGAAAGTTACGGCACCACGCGCGCAGCCGGGCTGGCCGGGTATCTGGCAGAGCGCGGCGTTTCTTTCAACGGAATTGTGCTGTTGTCCACAGCCATGGATTTCCAGACCCTGGAGTTCCAGAAAAACAACGATCTGCCTTATGTTCTTATTATTCCCAGCTACACCATGATCGCGGCCTATCACCACAAACTCGCGCCTGAACTTACCCAGGACCTGGCCAAGACGCGGGCGGAGGTGGAGCAATGGGCTTCGACTACCTATGCGCAGGCGCTGGCCAAGGGCGATGCGCTCAGCCCCCAGGAGCGGCAGTCGGTAATTGAGCAGATGGCGCGCTACACCGGCCTGAACAAGGAAGTGATTGACCAGGCCAACCTGCGCATTGATGTGGCCCAGTTCACCCATTACCTGCTGATTGACCAGAAACTGCGGGTGGGCCGCCTGGACGGCCGTTTCACCGGGCCCGATCCCGAGGGTTTGATGGATACGCCCTTTTACGACCCCGCCGAGTCCGCGCTCATGCCGCCCTTTACCGCCATGTTCAACAACTATGTGCGCAACGACCTGGGCTACAAAACCGACATGCCCTACTACGTGTTCGCCATGGGCGGAGGCTTATGGAAGCAATGGGACTGGGGATCCGCGGCAAAGGGCTTTCCCGACACCGCTACCGCGCTGCGAGCCGCGATGGTGAAGGACCCATATCTGAAGGTGGTGGTGCTGGAAGGGTATTACGACCTGGCCACGCCCTACTACGCGGCTGACTACGTGATTAATCACCTGAATCTGCCGGCCGACTTCCGCAAGAATATTTCCGTTGAAACCTATGACTCGGGGCACATGGCGTACGTCAACCAGCAGGCGCTGGCCAAGATGAAGCAGGATGTGGTGCGCTTCATGGATATGGCCATGCCGGCGGGACGCTAAGCAGCGATCATGAAAACAGCGGCATCTCCGGGAATCCGCTTACGCGGTTTGGTTCTCACTCTTTGTTTTGCGGCCGCGACGGGCTACGTTTTGGCGGCGCAGAATCTGCGGCTCTATGTGGACGACAGCGGCGGGAATGACATCGCGGTGGTGGACCTGGCGGCGCGGAAAAAGATTGACGACATTACCGTAGGCGAACGTCCGCACGGGCTGGCGGTGCAAGC
>DATGGJ010000601.1:0-2257 GCA_035308585.1 Terriglobales bacterium | reverse complement strand
CAGGTCCACGCCGAGGCCGACCCTGAAGTCGTCGAGGCACTGCAACTGCTGCCGCAGGCGAAACAGCTGGCGCAAAACGCCCGCCGCATCATCGCCGAGCGCAAAACCGCGGCCAGCCTGCAGGGCGAGCACGGCTCGGCTGTCCCCCGGCAGTAGAACCGCCAAGCCGCAAGCGGCCCTGAAATAAAGCAGCCCGGCATCAGCGTGCCGGGCTTTTGCTTTGGCGGGGGGAGGATTCACGCCGTTGCCCCGCGGAACGTGAGCATGGGAGCAGGAGCAGTGCGAAGCACCGGCGCCCTTCCACTGTAGCCAGGGATTACCGACCTCTCCTAATGCCAGGAAGCGTCACCTGGGCGCCGACTTGCGACATGACCGGAGAGCGGCCACTGCAACCACGCTGTCAAAGGCTAAGGCTGCTGCGCCCCAAACGGTAGTAAACCTGATTCTGCGGCACGCCTCCGGGATGAGTGGCCACCACTGTAACCAGGTTCAGCCCGGGATAAACGCTTTTCAGCACGTATTCCACCCCTACTACGTTGCCATCCGAATGGCGGACGTTGCGCTGCCCCAATGAGGCTCCTGCCTGCAGAAAATGTCCCCATTCCTCCTCGTCGTATTCCACCGGGTATTCGGAGAACACATTGGTAATTCGCCCAATGAGCTGAGTGCGTTCCAGGCCCAGCAGTTGGCACGCGGCGTCATTCACGTCCAGAATTTTCCGTGCGTTGTCCACCACCATGCTGGGCAGGGGCGAGTTCATGAACATCATGCGGAAGTGCTCATCGCGCACCGTCATTTCCGCCGTCTGGGTGCGGGCCCGGAACCAGGTATCCAGGTCGGAGCGGAAGGCAAACACCACCGAGCCTTTCTTGGTGGCAATGCGCCGGATGGGCAGGCGGAACTCCCTTTCCCAGCGCTGCAGAGTGCGCACCGAAGCCCCGGCGTAAGAGGAAATCTCCTTCCACGATCGCAGGATTTCGCTCATCACAGCACCTGCTCAGTTAGGTCGCCTGGATCATGCTGACCCCTTACCGGCTCTGGCGCAAGTGCGGCAGTCACACCAAGGTATCTATTTGCGGGCGAGAGCGCCCATCAGGCAGGTTATCAGCAGGACCCGGCCGAGGCGGCGCGGGGCTTCAAAGACTCTAATTGATGGATGATGGATTCCAGCGACTTCCAGTCTTCCACCGTGGTTCCGTTGGTGAACTGGATGCCGAGGCCATTCTGATCTTGCCGCCGGATCACGCCCCAGAGCTCGGCTTTTAAGGACCCGGTATGCAGGACAACCCGCACCCGCGTGTGCTCCGGCAGGTTTTGCGGCGTGTTCACATAGCACCCGCTCAGGCTGACGTTGCCCAGTTGGGCCAGCACCGTACCTTTGAGCACGGAGGCGCGAATTTCCACCGTCGCCGCCAGGGCGTAGCGCGTATGCGGCCGATTGGCGGCGGACTCCCCGGCAGATGAGCGGGACTCGGACATGATGGGAAGGTAAAGGCGGGAGCCGCCGACGGCAAATTACCTCCGGCAAGGAACTAAAGTGTCGGCCAGGGCGCTTCGACCCAAGCACCACGGCGGAATCAGCCGGCAGGACTTGGCGCCAACCGCGAGGGCTGCGCGAAAAGCAACGCTATTTTCACCTCTGTGTAAATCTGCTGCACAATGTGTGCAACTCCTGGGAATTTTCACCCGGCCATCGCCTAACTTGAAGATTGGCGCTGCAATTTACACATTTTAAGGTCTTTTTCTCTTGACAGTGCTTTCCCCGACAGCGAGAATTGCCGCCCATTGGGGTGTGTGCTTTGTGAGTAATGTGTTTGCGCGCCGCTTTTAAGGCGAACTAATAACCTGTGCTTGCGTGGCTAGGAAAGATTGCCATTTGAGCGAACTTATCCCGGTTCATCCGTACACCAAAATCGTTGGCGATGACGCGCGCAGAACTGCGCAAAGCGCACCTTCTCGCGCCGCCGCTGAGCAACTCAGAACAGAAGATCACGGAGGATTTATGCAAAGTATCTGTTGCAAGCTGAGCCGCATGGCGGCGCTGGTGGTGATTTTAGTGGTGGCCTGCGTGGGCAGCGCCTGGGGACAGTACAAGGGCGGCGTGCCCTGGCAAACAGGCGACATGGTCGCCTGCTTCGGTACCAGTGGTGGATTTGGCGGCGCTTGCAACGTACTCCGCATCGTCAGCGGCAATGCGATTCTCCTCGACCAGTTCACTGACAACCTGGGTGGCTCTACGTTTGGCGTTGCCATCAAC
>DATGGJ010000600.1:0-4367 GCA_035308585.1 Terriglobales bacterium | reverse complement strand
CATTTCCGTGGCCGCGGTGGACAACGCCCGCATTGACCAGCTCAATATCTACTGGGCGTCAGTGGAGGCCATGGTGGAAGCGGTGCGCCGCCTCACGCCTGCCGCCGACCACCTGCTGATTGACGCCCTGCGCATCCCCTGGGAGTGCGCCCAGACCAAAATCATCCACGGCGACGCCCTCTCCGCCTCCATAGCCGCCGCCTCCATCATTGCCAAGGTGGAGCGCGACCGTCTGGTGCGCGAGTGGGCGCCCGTCTTTCCTGCCTACGACCTGGCCTCCAACAAGGGTTACAGCGCTCCCAAGCACATCGCCGCGCTGCGCAAGTACGGCCCTTCGCCGCTGCACCGCCAGTCCTTCGCTCCGGTGTGGATGGCGCCCGCCCCGCAGCAGGTGCTGGAGTTCATGCTGGCGGACGTGGCCGAGGAAGTTGCGGACGAAGCGGCGGAAGCGGTGGCGGGGGACTGATCGTCATCGCATTATTCCTCCTGCGCAATCGCCTGTAATGCTTCGCCATCGAGGCAGGCGGTTTTCCAGTCATCCAGAAACCTGACTTTGTGCTTTTGAAAGAAGGCGAGGGCAGGGCGATTCCAGTCCAGCACATTCAGCATGATGCCAAAGCAATTCTGAGCGCGGGCCATGGCGGCGACGCGCGCAAACAGAGCATCCCCGATCTTTTTTCCGCGAAACCGCGCTTGCACAAACAGGTCTTCAAGGAAGAGCCCGCGCCCCCGGAAAGTGGAATAGGAGTGGTAAAACAGCGCATAGCCGGCGGCTTGCCCGTCCCATTCCGCAATCAGCGCGTGAAATTGAGGTTGGGGGCCGAATCCATCGCGAGCGAGATTCTCAACCGTAGTGGCAGCGGGCAGGCGTTCGTAATCTGCCATCTCATGAATCAGGGCATTCAGCACAACCACGTCACCGAGAACGGCAGGACGAATGGAAAGCATTCAGCCTCCTCAGCCATCGGCAGTGACTGTCATTTTCAAGGTTGCTGCCGCGGAAATCCAGCGCCGTGCAACCGGCCCTGACCTCGACTCCTGAAATCCCCCACCACCGGCCGGCATTCGAGATGAGTTCTGGGAATCGGGTACCAGGTACTGGAAACTGGGACACTGATTTATTCTGGAAGCATGCACCGACTGCTCTGCGTTACCGCTCACCCCGACGATGAAGCCGGCAACTTTGGCGGTTCCCTGCTGCTCTACCACGAACGCGGCGTCGAAACCCACGTCATTTGCCTGACGCCCGGACAGGCCGCTTCCAACCGCGGCGGCGCCCGCACCGATCAGGAACTGGCCACGCTGCGCCGCAAGGAGTTCGCCGCCTCCTGCGCCATCCTGAAGGTCACGCGCGCCGAGGTGCTTGACTACGCCGACGCCCACCTGCACCGCATTGACCTCTACAGCGTGGTGGCGGAACTCACGCGCCGCATGCGCCAGATTCGTCCCCAGGTGGTGCTGACCTACGGCGCTGACGGCGGCATCACCGGACATCCCGATCACGGCATGGCCGGCATTTTCGCGAGTCTGGCCTTCCAGTGGACGGGCCGCAGCAACCGCTTCCCCGAGCAACTGCAGGATGGCCTAAGCCTCTATCGCCCGCAAAAGCTCTATTACACTGCCGCGCCCTTCAGCTTCCCCGGCCGCCAGCCCATCTCGCCGCCGCCGGCCACCATCAGCATCAGCATCGGCAAATTTCTGGAAGACAAGATTCGAGCTTTCCAGGCGCACACCAGCCAGGCGCCGCTCTTCCCGCTTTTTGAAAATGGAGTACGCCAGCGCGGAGAGCATGAGGAGTTTCACCTGGCCGCTACCAGCACGCCGGGGGCACTCAAGCCGGAGACCGATCTGTTTGATGGCGTAATTGATGATTGACGATTTTCGATTGACGACTGAAAAATCAGCCGCAATGGCCAGAACACCTCCATGCTGCTGAGGTGAGATGAGGCAGCGCGGGGTCCTTCGACTCGGGCGTTCGCCCTCGCTCAGGATGACAGGAGCGAGGGTGGTGAATCGTCAATCTGCAATGGTCCATGGATTCGGGTTTTAAATCGTCAATCGAAAAATCTTCTCGTCAATCGTCAATCGAAAATCTTCAATCGTCTTCAATCTTCAATCGTCAATTTCTCCGTTCTATTTCGCCGGCAGCGCCTTGATGATGTCGCTCAGCAGATCCGGCTGGCCCGTTTCCCGCTCCAGATGCGGGTACATTTCTCCGCCGTGGTAGTTGAGCGAGTAGGTGGTGAAGTAGTCGGTGTTCTCAATCAGCAACTGCAGCGGCCCGCTTGCCGTCTTCGTCGCTTTGAGCGCATCGTGCCAAACCTCTGGTGTGAACCTGCGTCCGTTAACCGCAACCACTTGCATGCCCGGCCCGATGCCGGCATTGGCCGCCAGCATTCCTTGCACCGCGTCCACGATGGTGCCGTCATCGCGCAGCGCAAGTCCCACCGAGTACTCCGCGTTGATGGACTTCCGGTTCTGCTCAGCCAGCTTCGACATCTCGGATGGCGTGTCCGTGTACACCACCCGCCAGCCGCTGCCCTCGATGCCGCCCAGGGGCGCGTGCGCCGCGTGGGTGGTCAGCCGCTCATGCCAGAAGCCGCGCCAGTTGTAAGGCGCGACCTGGTTGAGCGCGTTCACCAGGTCATCGAAGGTATAGGGCTTGACCATGGGCGCCTGGTTCGGCTGCGGCGTGGGACCGGCATAAAACAGCTTGCAGAAATCATTCAGCGATTTCTGGTTGTGCGTCTGCTGCCGGATGATAACGTCGGCCCAAAGCCAGTCCAGCACGCCCTCCGGATAGAAATCCACGCTGCGCCGCCAGGACGACCACTGCGGTGGTGAAAAATACAGCACCTGGGCAGAGTCGTTGGTGTCCTGCAGGTTGCGCCAGGTGCGCCCCGGACTATGGTCGAGCATGGCGCCGGTCATGGCCAGCTCTTCGCGAAATTCCTGCGGGTTCCACATCCCGCTGCGCGCCGTAAGCACGTCGCCCAGGTAGGATGTGAGCCCCTCATACACCCAGAGCATGGTGGTCACCATCGGCTTTTCGTAATCGGGCGTGGTCAGGTCGGCGGGACGCCGGTACTTGCCGTTCCAGGAGTGCACGTATTCGTGCGGCAACAAACCCGCCACCAGCTTGCGTTCTCCGGGGTTCACCAGGCCGTCCTCGCCCACCCGGCTGTCGTCGGACTCGTGGTGCTCCAGCCCGAAGTGCGCCACGTGGTTGCTCAGGCTGTACAGGAAGTGGTAATCGCGGTAGTGACGCGCGCCGAAGAGGGCATAGGCCTGCGTCACCAGGTTGCGGTAGTCCTGCCACACCTCCGGCGGCGCGTCGAGCGCGGCGGCGCTGTCCGCGGCGATATCCATCTCGTGCGGCGGGTATTCGCCCGCCGGGCTCAGCGGCACCACCTTCAGATACTCGCCCGCAATCACCGGCGAATCCACCAGGGTGTAGAGCGAAGCCGGCTGGAAGTTGATTTCATTGCCGCTGTGGCTGGCCACGGGCAGGGCAGTGCCGAACTTCCAGCCCTCGGGCAGGCGCAGGCTGGCGGTATAGGTGATCTGGTCGGCGGGCCAGCCGCTGGGATAGAGCAGCACCTGGTTCCAGCTGACCACGGTCATGCGGGCCGTGGCCGAGGCCGCTTCCGAAAAGCCGCGCTCTCCCGCCGGCGAAAGATAATCCAGCGACGCCTCCACGGTTGTCACTCCCGCCGGCACCTCCACGTGGATGGTGTACATGTCGGTCAAATCACGCCGCCAGTTCAGGGTTTGGCCATTGGCGGTAAACTTCAGCCCTGCCAGGTCCACCACCGGCCCGTCCGGCGCGTGTTCCCCGGGAATCCACTTGGGGTAATAGAGCGTCAGCGTGCCCGGGCTGGCGGGAATGGTCAGCCGAGCGTGAAAGATCTTGCGTGGCGCTTCGGTGGCGTCCACCGCCAGTGTGAGGCTGGGCGCTTTGGATTGGGCCAGGGAGGGCAGGGAAAAAATCAGGACAGCAATAACCGCGACCAGCGCACGGCAACGGGGGAGATACATGCGCACACTCCTGCTACTGCAAGGTTCAGCCCTGCGGGCGAAAACTAATGACTATAGCAGCTTGCAGCGCATGCTGTCGAAGCGGAACACATCGTGGCGCGATAGACTCTTAATTGACGATTGAGGAATGATGATTGACGAAGGAAAAACGGCACTCAGCAATCAGCATTCAGCTAACTACCGCCAAGGTTTCAGCGCACGTTGCTCTTGCCGGCAATTTCTTCGGCTGAGTGCCGGCTGATTGCTGATCTTTCAATCGTCAATCTTTATTTTTTATTCTTCATTTTTCATTCTTCAATTACTGCCGCTCTCCGCTCTTGAACTCCGTC
>DATGGJ010000599.1:0-2576 GCA_035308585.1 Terriglobales bacterium | reverse complement strand
GATTGCCGCCGGCATCGCGGTCGAACTGCATGAACACCAGGTTCCAGATTTCCACGTAGCGGCCGCACTCGCAGCCGAACTGGCAATCCTTGTGGCCCTGGTCGCTGGCTTCCGGGCCCATGTCATAGTGAATTTCGCTGCAGGGGCCGCAGGGGCCGGTATCGCCCATCTGCCAGAAGTTATCCTTCAGGCCAAACTCGTAGATGCGCTCCTTGGCCACTTTCTGGTCTTCGTGCCAATAGCGGTAGGCTTCTTCGTCGCGGGGCACGCCGCCTTCGCCCTTGAAGATGGTCACGAACAGCTGTTCCTTGGGAATGCCGAACCATTCCTTCGAGGTCACCAGCTCCCAGGCAAACTTGACGGCGTCCTTCTTAAAGTAGTCGCCGAAGGAGAAATTCCCCAGCATCTCGAAAAACGTGTGGTGGCGGTTGGTGAAGCCCACGTTTTCCAGGTCGTTGTGCTTGCCGCCGGCGCGCACGCATTTCTGCGAAGTGGTGGCCCGCTTGTAGTCGCGCTTTTCCAGCCCCAGGAAGACGTCTTTGAACTGATTCATGCCCGCGTTGGTGAACAGCAGGGTGGGGTCGTTGGCCGGCACCAGCGAGGAGGAGTGCACCTCGCGATGGCCGTGCTGGATGAAAAAGTCCAGAAATTTGCGGCGAATTTCCGAGCCTGTGAGCATGGGGATTAGCAATTATTCTAGCATCCGACATATTTCTTCACCGCCGAACCCCTTTTTCACCGCCGAGACGCCGAGCAACACCGAGGCCATGATTCAGGTGCCAATTCGGAACTTGTCATGAACGTTTTTCGGGTCACCGTAACAATGAAATCAATTTTCTCGGCGACCTCTGCGTCTCGGCGGTGGATTTGGGTTTACGGTGTGGGCTCGCTCTCTAGGGTGGTCAACACTTCCTCGTCCACATCCCATTTTTTCAGGATGGTCACGATTACCTTGGGGGTAAAGCCGGCGCGGGCCAGAGTGCGGAAAATGCGCGCCGCCTGCTTCTGGTCGGCGGGCTTCTGCAGGCGCTTGCGGCGCAGGAAGGCGCGCGCCAGTTGTTCATCATTTACTTCGGAATACGCCCCGCCTACCGCCTTTTCGATCACGTCGCCATGGACGCCCCGGCTCTTCAGATCGGAAATAACCCGCAGCCGCCCGAACTTTTCGTTATCCCGCCGGTACGATGAATAGGCGCTGGCGTATTGCGCGTCGTTCAGGTAGCGCTGGTCTTTGAGCCGTGCAACCACGGCTTCTACAAGCGCTTGACCGCTTGCGCCCTCCTCCACCCGCTGGCGTAGCAGTCGCTTCAGTTCGGCCACCGAGCGCATGCGTCGTCCCAGGGCGCCGATCGCATATTCGTAGAGTGCGGCCTGGTCAAAGATCTTCTTCCTGGCGCGGGAGAAGCCCATGCCATAAGGGTAGCGCAGTTGTAGCGCCGCCGTCCCATCCGCCCGATGGGCGGGCGAGAGAGCCGCCAGACAAGCCGGCGCTACACGCGGGTGGGAGCGCCGGCGCCACAAAAGTTAACAAACAAAAAAAGCGCGCCTTGCGGCGCGCCCCCCGATTGCACGGGTTGTTACAACTAAAACTTGGAGAAGCCGGCCGCCTGCATTTCGTTGCGGGCCATGTCGGTGGTGGAGGAAATGCCCTGCGCCCGCAGCTTGAAGTCGTCGGCGTTGGAGGCATTCTCCAGAGCGGTCTCGTAGGTGATGAGGTTCTGCTGGCACAAATCCCACAGCGACTGGTCGAAAGTCTGCATGCCGTACTGCGAGGTGCCGGCGGCAATGGCTTCCCGCACCATGCGGGTCTTTTCGGGCAACAGAATGCACTCGCGAACGTAAGCGGTGGCGATCATCACCTCCACCGCGGGAACGCGGCCTTCGGAATCGGCGCGCCGAACCAGGCGCTGGCTGACTACCGCGCGCAGCGTGGCTGCCAGCTGGGTGCGGATCTGCTTCTGCTCCGGCGGCGGAAACACCGCGATGATGCGGTTGATGGTTTCCACCGCGTCCAGGGTGTGCAGGGTGGAGAACACCATGTGCCCGGTCTCGGCCGCGTGCAGCGCCGTGGCAATGGTTTCCAGGTCGCGCATTTCGCCCACCAGAATCACGTCCGGGTCCTGGCGCAGCGAGGCGCGCAGCGCGGAAGCAAACGAGGGCGTGTCCACATCCACTTCGCGCTGGTTCACGAAGCCCATCTTGTCGCGGTGCAGAAATTCGATGGGGTCCTCGATGGTGATGATGTGTTCGGCGCGGGTGGAATTGATGCGGTCCACCATGGCCGCCAGGGTGGTGGATTTACCGGAACCGGTCACGCCGGTCACCAGCACCAGGCCGCGCGGCATGTCGCAAATCTGCTCCACGATCTTGGGCAGGTAGAGCTCATCCAGCGCCCGGATCTTGGTGGGAATCACGCGCAGTACCACCCCCACATTGCCGCGCTGCTGGAATACGTTCACGCGGAACCGGCCCAGGCCGGCCACCCCGTAGGCCATGTCGAGCTCGTTGTTTTCCTTGAATTTCTGTTTCTGGCGGCTGGACATGATGCTGAACGCCATGTTCAGCATCTCCTCGGC
>DATGGJ010000598.1:0-2472 GCA_035308585.1 Terriglobales bacterium | reverse complement strand
CTTGCGTACCCGCGAGTTCTGGCCGTCGGCGCCCACGATCCAGCGGCAATGCAGGACCTGCTCGTTCACTTCGACCTCGCCGCTTTTCACATTCGAAACGCGCGCGCCCCAGAGCAGACGAACGCCCAGCGCGGCAGCCCGTTCCGCCATCAGGCCGTGCAGGAGGGTGCGCCGAATCCCGAGGCCGGCGCCGCAAGGGAAGTCGGCTTCCACGGCGGCCTCGCGGCCGATAAAGCGGATGCCGCGGAACCGCCCCGTGTCGCAGCCCTCCAGCGAGACGCCTAATTCTGCCAGGGCTTGCAGCGAATCGGGCATCAGGCCTTCGCCGCAGGCCTTGTCAATGGGCGGCTGGGCGCAATCGGCAACCGCGACCTGCATTCCCTGCCGGGCGGCGGAAATGGCCGCCGCCAGCCCCGCTGGGCCGCCACCGATCACGATTACATCCAGGGTCCTATTCATCATCGCCAGCGCAACAGAACCAGTTCCGAACAGAAACCCGGCCCCATGGCGGCCAGGAGGCTGTAGGTGCCGGGCGCTCCTCGCCGCCGGCAGAGAAAATCCTGCAGGACCAGCAGGACGGAGGCGGAAGACAAGTTGCCCACCTTCCGCAGGCACTCCCAGGAGGCGTCCAAGGCGCCCTCGGGCAGTTCCAAGGTTCGCGCCACGGCTTGCAGAACGTTGGGCCCGCCGGTGTGAATGATCCAACTGGCGACGTCGCTTCGGCTGAGCCCGTGCTCACCCAGGAAAGCGTCCACATCGGCGCGCAAATGACGCTCCACCATCACCGGCACCTCGCGTGACAGCACAATGCGGAAGCCGCGCTCAGAAATGTCCCAGCCCATCACGTCTTCCGTATTGGGATAGAACACAGAACGGGTGGCGACCACCTCCGGCCCGGGGAAGTCCGTATCGGAGCCGGCCACCACCACCGCTGCCGCGCCGTCTCCAAAAAGGCCGCTGGCAATCAGGTTGGCGGTGGAAAGGTCATCGCGCTGCCAGGTCAGCGAGCACAACTCCACCGCCAGCACCACAGCTACCTCATTGGGAAAACCGCGCACATAATCGGCGGCGCGGGAAATGCCGGCGGCGCCGGCCACGCACCCCAACCCGAACAGCGGCATGCGCTTGAGGTGGGGTGAGAGCCCGATGCGGTTGATCAGCTTGGCATCAATTGAGGGGCTGGAAATCCCGGTCACGGAAGTGAAGTAGAGAGCGCCGATATCGCACGGACGCAATCCCAGCGGAGTGATGGCGCGGCAAATGGCGGCCGCGCCCAGCCGCTCCGCCTCCTCGATCCACAGCGAGTTGGCTTTGCCCCAGGTATCAATTTCCGCGTACGACTCCAGGGGAAGCGCCAGGTGGCGCCTCTCCACTCCGGTGCGGGAATGCAGGCGCTGCAGTAAACGCGGATGTTCCGCCCGCTGGCCCCAGAAGTTCTCGAGGGCCGCGGTAATGGCTTGCTGGTCATAAACGTGACTGGGAAAAGCGCTGGCTGCGCCGACTATTCTCATGAACTCCTGCCGGACCGCTCGGGAAAATACTGCGGTGGGATATTATTGATTTAGTAAACACATACTCGGACATAAAGTTGCTTCGGCGTTCCCCGACCTGCCCAAAAATATGCGGTCACAGCCACTCATGTCTGAGACAGGGACAGGTCCTGTTTGCAAACATTTACGATGGACTGAATGGCTGAGAGCTTGGCCGAGTCGCTCAGGCGGCTGTCCAGGACGTCCTCGATATCAGCCATCCATCCGTTGATGGCCGCGTCAATTCCCGCCGCCATCTCCTGCGCGACTATCGCGATGAGCTCTTTCTCTGCAGCCAGCATGCCAGCCACCTCTGAGGGTAAGTTGTGGGCGCCCTTACCGCCACCTCGCCTAACGGGCAAGCACCTTGCGCAGCGGGGTGACTGCAAACGGGGCCTGTAGCTGGTCTCTCCCTGAACCCTGCAGCTGCAGGCCCCGAGGCATCGCTATCCCATTCCGTGTTGGCAGTAGTCTTAAATAGTTAAGACTTATAAGTCAAGCTAAATCTTAAGGGGTTAAGATTGCGGCTGATTTAGAAGGCCGGTTCTTGCCAGAATGGATTGCCTTTAGTGACCGTTGTGGCTGTGACCGTCGCGTTCTATCTCGTTGCGCCCGATCTGCGCCAGTCCCGTGGCCACGCGCTGGACCACGTTGGCGACCGAAATGTGCGAACGGCGCAAAGGCCTGGTATCTGACCAGTCCGGTCCGGCGTCGTCGTTAACGGGCCTACTCACCACGGGGTCAAAATCATTGGACTGCGGACCGAATTCCGAGCTCGACATAGCGATCATGGCGGGTGGTCTAGGCTGGCGCGCGGCCGGAACCAGCACTAATGCTGGCGGAGATTGGGTCAAACCCGGAGACGAAATCGCCACTCCCCGTTTGGCAAGAGCGCGCCTCCGGCTTCCGGACCGCTCTGCCGTCAAAGCTCGCGGTGTTGGAG
>DATGGJ010000597.1:0-13505 GCA_035308585.1 Terriglobales bacterium | reverse complement strand
AGCCGCGCTCGTCGCAGTGCCCTTCGATCGTCAACTTGATGTCGGGATGCTGCTTGAGGAAGGCGGCGTCGGCCTGGGCTGCTGCCTGCTGATCGGCCCGTACGTCATACTTGTCGAAGTCGAAGTAGATGTCCTTAACATTCTGGTTAAAGAGCTCTTCTTCGCTGGCCGTAGGCGCCGGCGCCGGCGGCGGCGGCGGCTGGGTCACGGTGACCCGCGCCGTAGCCTCCTGGGTTCCGCCCGCACCTTTGGCGCTCAAGTGATAGGTGGTGGAGTCGGTCGGCGAAACCGACTGGCTGCCGTTGGGCTGCACCGTGCCAATCCCGTTGTCAATGCTGACCTCGGTGGCGTTCTGGGTTTCCCAGGTCAGCGTCGTGGACTGGCCCTTATCGATGGTGCTGGGATTGGCTGTCAGCGACGCCGTGGGCGCGGCCGGTGGTGGTGGCGGTGGCGGCGGTGGTGGCGCCACTTTCTTCTTGCAGGCGCCGAGCGTGAGAACGACGCCTAACGCGATAACGAGCGTAATCCACTTCTTATGGCTGTGCTTCACCTCATCCTCCCTTGAAAACAAACGCGCCAGAAGGCTGGCGCGCGCAATCGAATCCACGGCTCCCGGAAGAAGTTTCTCCCGTGATGTCCGCCAAAACAAAAACTCTTCGCGATGAAACTGGCTTTTTCTATTTCCAACTCCAGTTCGGCTCGTAATTGCCGCCCGAGGTCGTTAACTGCTGCTGCTGCGTGCCGTCCGCCAGCATGGTCCAGATCTCCTCCCGGCCGGAGCGGCTGGACTGAAACACCAGGTGCCGGCTATCCGGCGACCAGGAAGGGAAGTCATTGCGCCCTTCGCCATGGGTCAACTGCGCCCAGGTGTGCGTGGTCACGTCCATCACATAAATGTCCTGCGCGCCCGGTTCACCGGGTCCATACCGGCGCATCCAGGAAAACGCCAGAAACTGTCCGTTCGGTGACCATGATGGCGAAACCGCATAGCCTTCGTCAGTGACGTGCTGCTGGTTGGTGCCATCTGCTTCCATAATGCAAATCTGCGGCAGGTGTGTCACCTGGCTTCGCTCCACCCAGGCAATCTGTCCTCCCGTTTTGGGATTCCATACCGGAGCGACATCGGGGCCGGCAAACACCGTCAGCCGCTTCAGGCCCGCGCCATCGGAGTCGGTGACATAAAGCTCCGGGTCCCCGGTGCGGGAGGAAGAAAACGCCAGATGGGTGCCGTCGGGCGACCAGGCGGGCGTCCAATTGGAGCCGCCAAAATGGGGGAAATGCACCAACCGGCCAAGATCCATGGAATACATCAGAATTTCCCAGCCGCTCTTGGTCATGCCGCTGAAGGCTACGCGGCTGCTGTCGGGAGAAATGCGCGGCGAGAGCGCGATCGAGCCCAGGTGGCTCAACTGGTGCTGGTTGCCGCCGTCATAATCCATCTCCCAGATTTCTTTGTGGCCGCTGCGGCTGCTGACGAACACAATCTTGGTTTCGGCGATACCGTTGATGCCGCCTCCCAGGCGAAAAATGATTTCGTCGGCAAATTTATGGGCGATGCTGCGCGCCGCCTCCTGGCTCGCGGTATCGCCGTATTGCTTGCCCAGAATTTGCGGATTGCTGGTGTTCTTCAGGTCGTAGAGCCAGCCCTGCACCGTGAGCTTGGTGCCGGTTACGCCCAGGTTGCCGAAAACCAGCATGGCGGCGCTGGGAGGCGGGCTGCTCCACTGGCTCATGTTCACGTCCTGCGGCGCTCCCGGAACCTGCGTGGGCATGAAGCTCTTGGAAACCATGTCGAAGATGCCGGCGTGCTCGAGGTCGTAAAACAGCGTGTCGTCAAACACCTTTTGCAGGGCCGCGGTTTGCGCATCGGCGCTGCTGGGCTTGAAATCGGGAACCGCCATGCGCACCTTTTCCACACCCAGACCGGTGCCGGTGCGGATCCAGTCCTGTTGCGCCATCATCAACACGGAGCAGAAGAAGACACTGATAACGACAGATATCACACGTTTCATCACTGATTTGACCCTATCAACCTTGGAGTTGAGGATTCAACGAAAATTTCATCCAAGAACCTGAAAGCGCATCAGCGGTGGTAGTCGAACCAGAACTCCACCGAAACTCTGCTGCCCGAGTAATCCGGGGGCAGGGGGCCGAAACTGTCAATGCGCTGCAAGGTGTGAATGGCGGACTGGTCCAGCGAAGGCACGCCGCTGGATTGCTCCACGCGAATATTGGTCGGCTGCCCGGAGCGGGTGATGTCAAAGGTGACGTAACAGCGCGCCGCCGTGCTGATGCGCGGATCAATTTCGTACTTCAGCCAGTTCTCCGAAATCTTGTTGCGCATGGCGTTCACATACCAGCCGTAACGGCTGCCGAAATCGCCGCCTCCGCCGGTGAAGTTGAAGCCGCCCTTCGCTCCCCCCGAGGTGAAGCCGTATAGATTGGTGACCGGACCGCCCTCGCCGTAAGGCACAACATTGCTGGCTTCCGGAATCGGCTGGATGGGTTGGGCGCGGTCCACCGAAGGAATCCGCTCCCGCGGTTTGCGCTTGGCCTCGCGCGTGGGAATAGCAATCGCGTCCGGCTGCTCCACCTCTTTGGGCTTGGGCAGCGACTGCGACAGGCCCTTGGATTCGTTGGCCAGCACATTTTGCGTCTTGATGGGGCTGGCGGGGAGAGGAATGGTGGAGACCAGAGTGGCGCTCATGGCTTCGCCACCCGTGCCCGTGCCCGCTCCCCAGTTCTCGCCCGGAAAGTGCACGACGGAATAGATGAGAATTGACGCGAACAAGGCGCCATGCAGGACCGCCGACCAGACCAGCGGCCGGCGCCAGGGGTCATGCTCGAAAAAAATGTCAGCGCTTGCTGCCATGTTCCTGCAAAGGCTGGGTCACGATGCTCACGTTGGTGATGCCTGACTGCTTCACCGCGTCCATCACCGTGGCGAAGGCGCCGAACGGCACATCCTGATCGGCGCGTAAGAAAATGGATTGCCGCGAGGGATCGCGCAGCCTCTGATGCAGCGCGGCGGGAATCTGGTTGATGTTGATGGGATTGTTACCCAGAAAGACCCGCTGCTGCCGGTCAATGCTGATCACCACCCGCTCTTCGGTGATCTCCTTCACCGTGCGCGTCTTGGGCACGTTCACGTCAATGCCCGACTGCAGCACCGGCGCCGTCACCATAAATATGATCAACAGCACCAGGACCACGTCCACCAGCGGGGTGACGTTGATGTCCGAAAGCGAGCTTTGCGTACGGCCTTGGGCGTTGGTGAAAGCCATTAATCGCGCACCTCGCTGAGCGCGCTCCGGTAAGTGGAGTGCGGTTGCTGCGGCTGCGTCGGGGGCGCGGTGCGCTCAAAAGTATTGAGCAACTCCAGGGAGAAATCGTCGCTGCGCGCCGCGAACTCCTTGATTTGGTGGCTGAACGCGTTGTAAGCGATGACCGCCGGAATGGCGGCGAACAGGCCGGCGGCGGTCGTGATCAGCGCCTCGGAAATGCCGGGCGCTACCGCGCGCAACGTAGCCGCGCCGGCGGTGCCCAGCCCTTGAAAGGCGTCAATGATGCCCCACACCGTGCCGAACAGCCCGATGAAAGGTGTGACCGCGCCGGTGGTGGCCAGCCAGGGCAGGCGGCGTTCCAGGCGCGTCATTTCCTCCGAGGCGGCAATCTGGGTGGCGCGCTGGATGGCGGTCAGGCGCGGCGCCGCCCCGCCCTGGCGCCGGTATTCGTCATAAGCGTTTTCGAATACCCCCACCAGCGGGCTGGGCTTGAACTGCTCCGCCACCGCCGCCACGTCCTGCAGGCGTGTGGCCTTTCGGAACGCCCGCACAAAGCGCCCGCTCTGTGCCCGCGCCCGCTTCAGAGCGCTCCATTTGGCCAAAATGATAGCCCAGGAAAATAAGCTGAACCCCAGCAGGATGAGCAGAACGATCTTGGCTACCGGGCCGGTTTGCTGGATCAGGTTCCCGACCTCGCCACCCACAAAGGCTGCTACAAATTGAGCAATAAGCATCGCTGACGATCAGGCGCAAAGCGCCTGCCGGCCCCCCTTATATTCAACAGATTTCCCTTGGGTTACGTGAAGACATTATATCCCCAGAGATGCGGGAAAGCTCCCAAGCGTCTACCTTAGTTAGAGTTGCGAATCAAATCAGGTAACCGGGGAAAGGCCGTAGACGGCTTTGAAGCTTGTCCTGGGCAGGCGTCCTTGCGAGCGCTAGCGCCCGCCCAATGTCCGGCGGTCCCGGCCTCGGCCGGGGCTAGCGCCGCAGCAGCCCACCGCGCCGGTCGGCCAGCGCCAGCACCAGCAGAACAACCAGCAGCAGGCCCAGCAGTCCGCTGGGGTAATATCCCCAGCCCGCGCTGTAGGGCCAGGTGGGCAAGGCAAACACCAGCAGAAACAGCAGAATGATGAGCAACAGCATGCGATCTCTCCGGCGCATCTAGTGACCCTTCCTGTGGCCCTTGCGCTTGTGTTGTTTCATGACCGTGCGCGCGGCCACTTCCTTGGCGCGCTTGCCGTAGCGCCCGGAGCGCCGCGCGCTTTGCTTGATGTGTTCGTACTGGCGTTGTTCCTTGCTGCCGACGCCGCGCAGGTGCTTGCGAGCAGGCATGGTGAACCTCCGTTACGCCCTTCAGGGTAGGCGGCAACGGGCCAAGCGCTTAAACCTTACGGAGCAGGTTGCGTGGAGCTGTCAGACTCAAGCCTTGGCCCGTTGCACACACTCTGATGCAGTTCTAAGGTAAGCAGGTTTGCCGGAATCACCACCGCCTGTGGAGATGGCGTCATCCTGAGGCGCATCAGCGCCGAAGGATCTCGCGTGGACAACCGCAAACCGCGGTTTCAGGCCGGTCCTTCCACATGCTATCCTTCCCCCAACTTCCCACGACAGGCTGAACAACGTGCTGCGCGAACTGCGTCTGGAAAACTACGCGGTCATTGATAACGTGGTGGTGGAGTTCGCGCCCGGCCTGAACCTGCTGACCGGCGAAACCGGCGCCGGCAAGTCCATCCTGATTGACGCGCTGGCCCTGCTGCTGGGGGAGAAGGCCTCCAGCGACGTGATCCGCGCCGACGCCGGGCGCGCCGTGGTGGCGGCCGTATTTGAAGCCGAGGGCAAAGCCGGCAAGGCGCTGAACCAGATACTGGAAGCCAACGGCCTGGACGAGGGTGAAGGCGAACTCATCCTGCGGCGGGAGATAGCGGCCGCGGGCAAGGGCAGAGTTTTCATCAATAACCAGCCCGCCACGGTGGCGGTGTTGCGGCAACTGGCGCCCCACCTGGCGGCCATTCACGCGCAAAGCGAGGCCCTGGTTTCCTTCGACGCGGCGGCGCGCCGGGAGCTGCTGGATGGCTTTGCCGGCGCGCCATTGGAGCCGGCTGAGGCCGCGTTTCACAAATGGAAGTCGATCCGCCAGCGTATCGCCGAACTGGAACGCGATGAGCAGGACCGCCTGCGCCTGCTCGACCTGTGGAGCTTCCAGCAGAAGGAGATCGAAACGGCGCGCCCGCAGCCCGGCGAAGACGAGCGCCTGGAAAGCGAAAAGCGCGTGCTCGCCAACGCGGAAAAAATCTATGCCGCCGCCGTGGGCGCCTACGATGTCCTCTATGAAAGCAATGCTTCGGCTTCCTCGGCTCTGCGCGCTGCCCAGCGCCAGATCGAGGAGTTGGCGCGCTTCGAACCCAGGTTCAAGGAACTGGTGGCCGCCCTGGACTCGGCCCGCATCACGGTGGAGGACGCCGGCGCTACCCTGCGCGACTATGCCGGCGGCGTGCAGGCCTCGCCCGAGCGCCTGGCGGAAGTGGAAGACCGCCTGGCCACACTCGACCGCCTCAAACGCAAATACGGCCCCACCCTGGGCGACGTCATTGCCTTCGCCGGGGAGCTCGCCCGCAAGCTTGCCGAGATGCAGAACAAGGACGAGGTCCTGGGAGAACTGCGCAAGGAGTTGGCCGCCGCCGGCCAGCAATACCTCGCCGCCGCCCGGGCCCTCTCCCGCAAGCGCCAGGAGGCAGCCCGCAAACTGGAGAAGCTGGTGGAACATGAAGCCAATGAGTTGGCCATGAAGGCGCGCTTCCGCATACAGGTCGCCGGCTCAGGCGAGGAGACTAGTTGGACGGCCGCCGGCTTCGACGAAGTCGCCTACCTCATTGCCACCAACCCCGGTGAGCCGGAGAAGCCCCTGGAGGAGATTGCTTCAGGAGGAGAGCTGTCCCGGGTCATGTTGGCATTAAAAGCCTGTGTGGAAGCTGGCCAGGGGCCTCCCAAGCACCGGAACGGGGTGGCTGGCCAGCGTACCCTGGTTTTTGACGAAATTGACACTGGCATAGGGGGCCGGGCAGCCGAGGCGGTGGGGCGTAAGTTAAAGCAGCTGGCCGGCAGCAGCCAGGTTTTGTGTGTCACTCACCTGCCGCAAATTGCTTGTTTCGCGGACCAACATTATCTCATCCAAAAGAGCATAGCGGGAGGGCGCACCCGGACGACGGTCCGGCGTATCCAGGGAAGTGAAAGGACGGACGAGGTAGCCCGCATGTTGAGCGGGGCCCGGCTGACCGAGGCTTCGCGGCGCAATGCAGAGCAGATGCTGCGCGCCCACGCCTGACGCCGTTCGCTGCAGGAATCAAGCCGAACAATGCTAATCCTCGGCTTTTCTGTGGCTTACGTTGACCCGGGGGCGGTTTGTAGGTTAGGTTTGATGCATAAACTGTGGGTAAGTACGCCTAAAATAGGGGTTGAATGACAGTTTTGGACGGTAACGGGAAGACCCTGCTGTTGCTGAAGCCCCGCGGCTTCTGTGCGGGAGTGGTACGGGCCATAGACATCGTACGTATCGCACTTGAAACCTTTGGGCCTCCGATTTACGTGCGCAAAGAGATCGTGCACAACCGCTTTGTGGTGGAGGAGCTTTCCGCCAAAGGCGCCATCTTCGTGGATAGCGTGGAGGAGGTTCCCACCGGCGAGCGGGTCATTTACAGCGCTCACGGCGTCTCCCCCGAAGTGCGGGAAGCCAGCCATCTCAGGAGCTTGCGGGTAATTGACGCCACCTGCCCCTTGGTCACCAAGGTGCACGTGGAGGCGGTCCGTTTTGCCAGCCAGGGCTATACCCTGATTCTGATCGGCCACCGCGACCACGACGAGGTTATCGGTACGTTGGGCGAGGCTCCCATGGTTACCCAGGTGGTGGGTTCGCCCGACGAGGTGGATGACCTGGTAGTACCCGATCCCAACCGGGTGGCCTATCTGACCCAGACCACGCTCAGCCTGGACGAAACCAAGGACATTATCGAGGCCCTGCGCAAGCGTTTCCCCAATATCAAGGGCCCGGCGGCGCAGGATATCTGCTACGCCACCCAGAACCGCCAACAAGCGGTCAAACACGTAGCTGCTGAGGCCGACCTGCTTCTGGTGGTCGGCTCTGACAACAGCTCCAATTCCAACCGCCTGGTGGAAGTAGCGCGTAACCAGGGCACGGCCTCCCATCTTATTGAAAACTACAAGGCGATTCGCTCGGAGTGGCTCCGGGACGTAAAAACCATCGCCTTAACCGCGGGCGCTTCCGCTCCTGAGTGCCTGGTGGAGGAAGTGGTTAAGTACCTCGCCGGGCAGGGGTTCACCAACATGCGCGAGGTGGAGGTCATGCCCGAGGACGTGCGTTTTGGTCTGCCGCCGGAAATTGTGGAGGCCATTGCCAGCGCGCCCGCCGTGGCCTCGGAGTGATTGCATGGAAGATGTCTCTGGCAGTAGTTCCACCATCCCACACATGAGATTTGGCAAGATTGATGACCTGAAAAGCCGGGTCATGGTTGCGGTGGACGCGGCCCGCAAATACGTTTTCTCCCAGCAGTGTGAGGAAGGCTACTGGTGCGGCGAGTTGGAAGCCGACAGCACGCTGGAAAGCGACTACATTTTACTCCACACGCTGCTCGGCACTGGCAAGCCCGAGCGCATGGCCAAGGCCGCCCGTTACATTTTGCAACACCAGAATGAGGATGGCGGCTGGGGCATCTACGCCGGTGGACCCTCCAACGTCAGCGCCAGCGTGAAGGCCTACTTCGGATTGAAGCTGGCGGGTTACAGCCCCGAGCATCCGGCGCTGGTGCGGGCCCGCAAGCGCATCAACGAATTGGGCGGCGTGACCGCCATCAACACCTTCACCAAGATTTACCTCTGCTTTCTGGGACAGTACGACTACAACGCGGTGCCGGCTATTCCACCGGAGATCGTGCTGTTTCCTAACTGGTTCTGGTTCAACATCTACGAGATTTCCTCCTGGTCGCGGGCCATCCTGATTCCGCTTTCCATCGCCTACGCCAAGAAGCCGTTCAAGAAGATTCCGGCGGAGATGGGCATTCAGGAGCTATTTCCCAACGGCACCATGCGGGGCGTGAATTTGCACCTGCGGTGGTCGCAAAAGCTGATCAGCTGGCGCAACTTCTTCCTGGCACTGGACACGCTGACCCACTGGCTGGAGCGAATTCACATCCGGCCGCTGCGCTCCATCGCCCTGCGTGCGGCCGAAGAGTGGATGCTGGAGCGCTTTGAGATGAGTGATGGCCTGGGCGCCATTTATCCCGGCATCATGAATTCCATCATCGCCCTGCGCTGCCTGGGCTACTCCGTGGATGATCCGCAATTTATCCGCGCCATGGATGAGTTTGAGAAGCTGGGGATCGAAGAGGAAGAGACCTTCCGCATGCAGCCCTGCATGTCGCCGGTTTGGGATACGGCCTATGCCCTCTTCGCCCTGGGCGAGAGCGGCGTGCCCCGCACCGAGCCGCGCATGGTGAGGGCGGCGGATTGGATCCTGCAGAAACAGGTGACGCACAAGGGCGACTGGGCCTTCAAGAACAAGAAAGGTCAGCCGGGCGGCTGGTATTTCGAATTCAACAATGAGTTTTACCCCGACGTGGACGACACCGCCATGGTCAACCTGGGGTTGAGCCATGTGGAGCACCCTAACGGCCGCTACCAGTACGAGACGGTGCAGCGAGCCATCTCATGGGTGCTCTCCATGCAGTGCAAGAACGGCGGTTTCGCCTCTTTCGACAAAGACAACGACCGCATGGTCTTCCAGCACATTCCTTTTGCTGACCATAACGCCATGCTCGACCCTCCCACGGTGGACATTACCGGACGGGTACTGGAAATGCTTGCCGCTTACGGCTACACCAAAGAGGATGGGGCGGTGAAGAAGGCCATCCAGTTCATCAAGGACGAGCAGGAGGCGGATGGTTCCTGGTTTGGGCGCTGGGGCGTGAACTACATCTACGGCACTATGCAGGTGCTGCGCGGCCTGGAAGCCATGGAAGTGGACAATCATGAGCCCATGGTGCAACACGCGGCGGAGTGGCTGCGCTCCATTCAGAACCCTGACGGGGGCTGGGGTGAGACCTGTGGTTCTTACGATGATCCTCACATAAAAGGAATCGGGCCCAGCACGCCCTCGCAGACCGCCTGGGCCGTCCTAGGGTTGCTGGCCGCGGGTGATACGCGCAGCGATTCCGTAGCCCGCGGCATCGCTTATCTCTTAAGGACGCAGAAAAAGGAAGGCTCCTGGGACGAACCCTACTACACCGGAACCGGGTTTCCCCGGGTGTTTTACCTGATGTACCACCTGTACCGGCAGTACTTCCCGCTGTTGGCCTTGACGACTTATTCCAAAGTACTGGCGGGAACACAGGAAGTGGGATGGGGAGCGCAAACGCTGCCCAGAGGGTGAAGGGAAGGCAGGTAGGCGTCGGTAGCTGGTAGTCCCATTGCAGTTCGCGGTATCCACCAACTACCAACCACCTGCTACTGAAAGGAGACGAATGGCGGTACCAATTTCGCAGATGTGGACGGTGGCAACGTACGTCCTTAAGCAGAAAGCCAAGGGGCGCAAGCGCTACCCGCTCGTCCTCATGCTGGAACCGCTGTTCCGCTGCAACCTGGCTTGCGCCGGCTGCGGTAAAATCCAGTACCCCGGCCACGTGCTCAAGATGGAACTTACGCCCGAGGAGTGCTTCCGGGCGGTGGAGGAGTGCGGCGCGCCCATGGTTTCCATTCCCGGAGGCGAACCGCTCTTGCATCCGCAGATCGGCGAAATCGTTGCCGGACTGGTGGAGCGAAAGAAATATATTTATCTCTGCACCAACGCGCTCCTGCTCAAGCAGAAGATTGACCTGTTCCAGCCCAGCAAGTACCTGACGTTCTCCGTGCACCTGGACGGTCAGCGCGAGCACCACGACTTTTCGGTGTGCCTGGAAGGCGGCTACGAAAAAGCGGTGGAAGGAATTCGGGAAGCGCTGCAGCGTGGCTTCCGTGTGACCACCAACACCACCTTGTTTGACGGCGCCGACCCCAGGAGTGTGCGCGCATTCTTCGACGAGATGATGGAGTTGGGCGTGGAGGGCATGATGCTCTCCCCCGGCTACTCTTATGACAAGGCGCCCGACCAGAATCACTTCCTGGGACGCGCCCGCACGCGCCGCTTGTTCCGCGCCATTCTGGCCAATCGCAAGGCCAACTGGCGCTTCAACCAGTCGCCATTGTTTCTGGAATTTCTGATGGGCAAGCGCGAATACCCCTGCACCGCCTGGGGCATGCCCACTTTCAATATCTTCGGCTGGCAGAAGCCCTGTTATCTGCTGCAGGACGGTTATGCCGACACCTTCCAGGAGCTGCTGGAAGCCACCGAGTGGGAGCGCTATGGCACCGAGTCCGGTAATCCGCGCTGCGCCAACTGCATGGTGCACAGCGGCTACGAAGCCTCCGCGGTAAACGATACCTTCAGCTCGCTGCGCGGTCTGTGGCAGACCATGAAGGCCACGTTCTCCCACGCCTACGAAGATGCCGGGGCTCTGAAGCTGCTGGAGGAGCCGGTGCGGCCGGTGCATACCTACAATCCGCTGGTGCAGATAGAAAGCAATTCGCAGCAGGAGATACGGGCGTGAGCGGCAGGGAAGCGGGACACCAGCCGGCCGGCGCGGCGGATACGCTCGAAGTGGTTCCCGGCAAACAACGGGAAAATCTGGAAGGCTGGGTGCCGGAACTGGCCGGCGCGGAAGAGTTGCGGGCGGCGCTGGAGCAGGCGTTCGACTACCGCGGCGATGTGCTGATCACGCGCAAGGACGGAAGCCAAGTCGAAGGCTACGTGTTCGACCGCCGCAGCGGCCGTACCCTGCAGGATTCTTTTGTCCGCCTCCTGCCCAAAGCCGGCGGGGGAAAGATTTCCGTCAGCTATGCCGACATCGCTGCCCTGGCCTTTAGCGGCCGCGACATGGCGGCGGGCAAGAGCTGGGAAAACTGGGTCCGCCAGTACTGGGAAAAGCGCATGGCGGGCGAGCACATTTCGCTACACCCGGAAGAGCTCGAATAGCGCCATTCACCTCTCCATGAAGGCGTTGGTCACAGGAGCTACGGGGTTTGTCGGCAGTCACGTAGCGCGTTTTCTGGCCGGCCAGGGGGCTGAGCTTCGCCTTCTAGTCCGCCCCACGAGTCTCACGGCCAATCTGGAAGGCATAGCGGCGGAGCGAGTCACGGGGGACTTGCGCGAACCGGAGTCGCTGCGCAAGGCCATGGCCGGCTGCGAGGCGGTGTTTCACGTGGCCGCCGACTACCGGCTATGGACGCGCGAACCCCATGAGATGTACCGCTCCAATGTGGAAGGTACCCGGAACGTGATCCGGCTCGCGCGCGAAGCTGGCGTGCGCCGTGTTGTTTACACCAGCAGCGTTGCCACCATGGGCTTTAGCTCCAACGGCCACCTGGCGGATGAAAACTCACCCGTCGGACTGGGGGACATGATCGGCCACTACAAGCGCTCCAAGTTTCAGGCCGAGCAGATAGCGCTGGAGGCAGGGCGCGGTGGCGCGGACGTGGTGGTGGTGAATCCGACCACCCCGGTGGGAGAGCAGGACATTAAACCCACCCCCACAGGACGGATCATCGTGGATTTTTTGAAGCGCAAGTTTCCGGCTTACGTGGATACGGGTTTGAACCTGGTGGATGTGGGTGAGGTGGCGCGCGGACACGTTGCGGCCCTGGAAAAAGGTCGGCGCGGAGAGCGCTACATCCTGGGCGGGGAGAACCTGACCCTGAAGCAGATTTTGGATAAGCTGGCCGCCATCACCGGACTGGCTTCGCCCAGGGTGAAGCTGCCCTACGCGGTGGCGCTGGCGACGGGCGTGGTGGACACGGCGGTTACCGGCCTGCTGTTGCGGCGCGAGCCGCGCGTTACCGTGGACGCGGTGCGCATGGGACGGAAGAAGATGTTCGTATCCTCGGCCAAGGCGGAACGCGAACTGGGCTGGAAGCTCGTGCGCGTGGAGGACGCGCTGCGCCGGGCCGTGGATTGGTTTCGAAGCCACGGTTATGCAGCTACCTAGCTGCCTGGCTCTCCGGCGGTTGAGCTAGTCAGCCAGACAGCTAGATAGCTAGCCAGCTGGTTTTATGCCCAAGGTAGCCATTATTGCCGCGTTGGAGCGTGAAGTTGCCGGCGCCATTAAGAACTGGCGGGCCAGTAAGCGCGAATATGGCGGGTCGCGCTACAAGGTTTATGAAAATCAGCGCGCGGTTTTGGTTTGCGCCGGCATCGGAGCGGAGGCGGCGCGGCGGGCTTGCGAAGCCGTCATCCGGATGTATCAGCCTTCCCTGATTATCTCCGTCGGCTTGGCGGGAGGCTTGGATGCCAGTGCCCGGGTGGGGAATCTGGTGATTCCCAACCGGATCATAGATGCGAGCGACGGCAGCGTGCTGGAAATGGCGGAAGGCCAGGGCACGCTGGTGAGTTGGAACTCAGTGGCCAACGTGGAGCAGAAGGCAAAGCTGGCCAAAGCTTATGGCGCGAGCGCGGTGGACATGGAGGCGGCAGCGGTAGCGCGCGGTGCGGTGGCGCGCAAACTCGGCTTTATGGCGGTGAAGGCCATCTCCGATGCATATGACTTTGAATTTCCGGGCCTGGAGCGGTTCATCGCCCCGGATGGCCGTTTTCGGTCGGGGGCGCTGGTGACGTTTGCCGCCATTCGGCCCTGGCTCTGGAGGAAGCTTCTGTACCTGAAGCGCAACAGCGAGCGTGCCGCCGACGCATTGTGCGCCTGGCTGGAATGGTACAACCAGCCAGCTTCCAACGTCGGAGTAGGCGAGGCAGAACTTCATCCCATGGGAACGGGACGACACTGATGGCGGTAGCGGGCCAATTTACGGTGAAGCAGGGGCGGGAAGCGATTCCCGCCACCATGCGCGCGGCTGTCTACCACGGCAGGGAAGACGTGCGGCTGGAGACCGTGCCCGTGCCCGAAATCGGGGCCGGAGAGCTGCTCATCCGGGTGCACACCTGCGGCATCTGCGGCACGGATTTGAAGAAGATTGCCACCGGCTCCCATTCCGCGCCCCGCATTTTCGGCCATGAAACCGCGGGCGTGGTGGCGGCCGCGGGCGCGGGCATCACCGGATTCGAGATCGGCGACCGGGTAATGGCGTTTCACCATATTCCCTGTGGGGAGTGCTACTACTGCCGTC
>DATGGJ010000596.1:0-2309 GCA_035308585.1 Terriglobales bacterium | reverse complement strand
CGCTTGCTCTCGTAGGCGCGGCGCTCCAGCATCTTCTGCGCCTCCACGCGGCCGGTCTGGCCGAAGTGCTCGATCAACAGGGCGCACATCTGCCACCCGTGGCGCATCTCCTCGATCATTACCCGGGTAAGCGCGCGGCGGTCCCAGTCGGTGGGAGCGCTTTCGAAGAGGTAATGCTGCTGCTCGACGCTGGCGAATTCGGTGTCGCCCTGGTACACGATCATGTTGAGCAGCGCGTCGCGCATGTTCTGCGTGGGGATCTGGCGCACCGACTCCCACTTCCGCCGCCCCTTGTAGTGGCCGAACTGGATCTCTTCCGTCTCGATCTGCCCGTAAAGGGTTTGAAACTGGAAGCCGGCGATGTCGTCGGTGTTGACGCCCACTTCCTTGCGCCATTCTTCGAACAGTCCAACCCAGTCGCTGAAGGTTCCGATTCTCGGTACTTTGCCTGGCATAAAACCTCGTTATTGGCTACTAGCTTCTAGCTGCTAGCTTCTGGCCCCTGTCGCCTGGGCCTGAGCGGCCTTGCTGAGCTCTCCCAGTTTTCACCACTGCTGGCATTAGAACGGTTCAAGCTAGTAGCTACAAGCCAGCAGCTAGGAGCTTAGGTTCACCCAAACGCTCTTCACTTCCGTATAGTGGTCCAGCGCTTCCCTGCCCAGTTCGCGGCCAAAGCCGGACTGCTTGAAGCCGCCGAAAGGCAGGGCCGCGTCGTACAGGTTGTAAGCGTTAATCCACACGGTGCCCGCCTTCAGGCGGCGCGCCATGCCGTGCGCTTTCCTGATGTCGTTGGTCCAGATGGCGGCGGCCAAGCCGTACATGTTCTGGTTGGCCAAGTCTGCCACCTGGTCCAGATCGTCAAAAGGAATCGTGGCCAGCACCGGGCCGAAAATCTCTTCCTGGGCGATCTTCATCCCGTTGTTCACCGCATCAAAAACTGTCGGCTCGACGAAAAAGCCCTTGCCCCCATCCACGCTGGCGCGGTTACCGCCGGCCACCAACTGCGCGCCTTCTCTCTTGCCCGATTCGATGTAACCCAGCACCGTGTTCATCTGCTGTTCGCTGACAATGGCTCCCAGCCGTGTCTTGGGATCGAGCGGATCACCGGGCTTTATCTTGCGCGTCCGCTCCACCAGCTTGGACAGGAAGTCATCGTGCACCTTCTTCTCCACGA
The DNA here is from genome assembly GCA_035308585.1 of Terriglobales bacterium. Taxonomy (GTDB): domain Bacteria; phylum Acidobacteriota; class Terriglobia; order Terriglobales; family Acidobacteriaceae; genus JAICWP01. The sequence continues at coordinate 1,135 of DATGGJ010000596.1, read as the reverse complement.
ACAGACGCGAGCCGGCGGCGCAGACTTCCCCCTTGCCGTAGAAGATTCCTGTCGTTGCGCCCTTAACCGCAGCATCGAGGTCGGAATCGGCAAAAACGATGTTGGGCGACTTGCCGCCCAGTTCCAGCGTCACCCGCTTCATGGTGTCGGCGGCGCTGCGCATGATTTCCTTGCCCACCATGGTGGAGCCGGTGAAGGCCAGCTTATCCACCCCCGGGTGCTTTACCAGTTCTCGCCCGGTCTCAGGACCGCCCGTAATGATGTTGAGCACGCCGGATGGAAAGCCGGCTTCCTGTGCCAGTTGTCCCAAGCGCAGCGCCGTCAGAGGCGTTTGCTCCGCTGGCTTGAGCACCACGGTGTTGCCGGTGGCTAGTGCCGGGCCCAGCTTCCACGATGTCAACAACAGCGGAAAATTCCAGGCCACGATGGCGCCCACCACGCCCACCGGCTCGCGCAGCGTGTAGGTAAAGGCGTCCGCGCGCGAAGTGATGGTCTCGCCGTGGATTTTGCTGGCCCAACCCGCGTAATAGCGGAGCACATCGCACACCATGGGCATGTCCACGTAGCGCGACTCGAATATGGGCTTGCCGTTGTCCAGGGTTTCCAGTTCGGCGAATTCCTCGATATTCTTTTCCAGCAGGTCGGCAAGGCGCCAGAGCAGCTTGCCGCGCTCGCTGGCTGACATCTTCTGCCAGGGACCGCCGCGCTCGTCAAAAGCTTTGCGTGCCGCCTTGACCGCGCGGTCCACCTCGGCGGCCCCGGCTTCAGCCACCTGGGTGATCACCTCGCCCGTGGCCGGGTTGATGGTGTCGAAGGTCTTCGCGGTCACCACCCACTCGCCACCGATCAGAAGCCTTCCGGGTTCTATCTTCGTCTTACTCGCTGCCAGCATATTCATTCACCACAAAACCCTTTTAACCACAGAGGCCACAGAGGACAAATTAAAACTCCGAGTAATCTCTGATCCTGCAAACAGGCTTCACTGCCAAGTGACGGCAAATAACCACAGGGCAAATCATCCATCAGTAGTTCTTTCTCTTTCTATTTTTCCCTGTGCCCTCCGTGTCCTCTGTGGTTAATAATCATTTGGCGGTAAAGGTAGCCGGCCGCTTCTCCACGTAGGCGGTCAGCCCTT
>DATGGJ010000595.1:0-15031 GCA_035308585.1 Terriglobales bacterium | reverse complement strand
ACGCCCGGCAGGCTGGAAGCGGCGCAGAGGAAAGGTGTCCTTATCCACGAACGACAAGGCGCCATCGCCCATTTCCACCAGTTCGCCCAGGCGGAAGCCCAGCAGGATGCCCTGCTTCACCCAGGCATTGACCACCCAGCGCTCGCCCTGCTTTTCGGCGGCGCGTATGCGGCCCTCGGTCAAGGCTTGGCGAAATTCCAGGAAAGCCCGGCGGGCTTCCGGCGGGTTGTCATCTTTGGGCAGAGTGAAAAAATGCTCGATGGCGGCTTGCAGGTCGTTCATCACCGCGCAGTATAGCAATTCAAGGTATTGATGATTGGCGATTGCGGGCTTGGTACCGCGTGCAATGACTTCGCATGACGGCTGGCACGCCATCAGTGCGGATCGCCAGCAATGCACAGGTCCTTCGTTCGCGTTTACCTCGCTGCGCTCGGCTCGCGCTTTCTCAGGATGACAATCAGAAGAGAGATAACAATTGGGTTAGGTCTGGATCAGCATGTAATTGACTCCGTGTTGATCCGCCCTGAATCCGCGGCGAAGAAGTTGCTCAGGCGACCTGCTCAGAGCCACCCTCGATGATGGCATGGGGCGAGGTCTTGCGGCCCTCGCGCGCGGCCTCCAACCGGGCGGCAGAGTTGATGAGCGAGATATGGCTAAAGGCCTGGGGGAAATTGCCCAGCAGCTCGCCATTATCGGGGTCAATTTCCTCGGAAAAAAGCCCCACATCGTTCTGAAATGACAACACGTGCTCAAAAAGCTCCTCGGCCTCCCGCAGGCGGCCGAGAAGAATGTAAGCGTCAATTAGCCAGAAGGTGCACATGGCGAATGTGCCCTTCTCCTCGCCGGAAACGCCGTCATCCACCTGGCGGTAGCGGTAGACCAGGCCCTTGCGCACGAGACCCTGCTCGATTTTGCGAATGGTGGAAAGCATGCGCGGGTCTCCGGCGCCAATCAGACCGATGATGGGCAGGCGCAGAGCGGAGGCATCCAGGGCTTCGGAGCCGTAGGATTGAACAAAAGCGCCGACCTTGGCATTGAAACCGTTTTCCATAATGCTGGCGTAGATGGCGTCGCGCTCGCGTTTCCAGCGCGCGATGTCCCCCTCGCCCCGCAGGACATCAGCCAGCTTGAGGGCACGGTCGAGGGCGGCCCAGCACAGGGCCTTGGAATCCACGAAGTGGCGTTCCTTGCCGCGCATTTCCCAGAGGCCGCTGTCAGGTTCGCTCCATACCCGGGCCACGTGGTCCGCCATCTGCCGGACCAGGCGCCAGAGCTCATGCACAAATCGCCCACGCCGCTGGGCGAAGGCTTCATGGCTGGCGTAAAGATAAATGCACTGCACCAGTTCGCCGTAAACGTCGAGCTGCTTCTGCCGGGAAGCGGCGTTGCCGAGGCGCACTGGATGCGAGTTGCGGTAGCCCTGGAGGTGCTTGAGTTCCACCTCCGCCTGGTCGTGTTCTCCGTCTATGCCATAGAGAATCTGGAACGACTTTCCCGGGTCGGGACAGGTGCGGCGGAAGAAGTGAAGAAAATCGTCGGCTTCGCCGAAATAGCCGAGAATCATGAGAGCGGTCAGTGTAAAGCTGGCGTCGCGCACCCAGGTAAAGCGGTAATCCCAGTTGCGTTCGCCACCAATTTGTTCCGGCAAAGAGGTGGTGGGAGCGGCCACGATCGCTCCCGAAGGCTCAAAGGTGAGCAACTTGGCAGTGAGCGCGCCGCGCCGGACCGAATCCTGGTAGACGCCCTGATAATGGCAGCTCCCCACCCAGGTTTCCCAGTATTCGCGGGTTTCCCCGAGCAGGGCCTCTGCCCGGGGCAAATCCATGGGCTCAACCGTGTGCCCTGGGCCGGCATGGCGCAGGCAAAGGAATGCGGCTTCGCCGGCGCGCAGCCGCAGTGGCGCACCGGCCTTCTCGTCGCCTTCAACTTGAAGGGCGACGCCCTGCACGTGTAACTCGTCATGGCTGCCCCGGAAGACAAGAGCGTTATTGCGCATTTCGGCCCGGACATGGTCGCGGGCGAAATTGAAGGTGGGATGGAGTTCGATGGCGGCTTCTACGCTTCCCGAGGTGCAGCGCAGCAAGCGAACAATCTGGTGGTCGCTATCCACGTCCTGGCCGGCGTGGGTGGGCTCGCGGCGCCGCCGCAGAGGCATGAAGTCGGTAAGCTGCAGCACACCGGAGGCGGTGGTAAACCTCGTCTCCAGGATGTTGGTGGCGGGCAGATAGCGGCGGGAGCGGGCTTTCACGTCGCGCGCGGTGATGCTGCAATAGCCGCCTTTTTCGTCATCCAGAAGGCGGAGAAACACGGCCCCGCTGTTAAAGTGAGGCAGGCAGGCCCAGTCCAGGGAACCTTCCGAGCTGATCAGGGCGGCAGAGTGGGTGTCGCCTATAACCGCATAATCTTTGATTGGCCGGTACACGCATATTCAGAGTAGGAACGGCAGCGGAATGGTTGCAAAATCTGCCACACAGACCCAGATGCACAGTGCCGCGGTGCGCCCTTCGACCGGCACCGGGCAGGCTCCGGTCCACCAGATTCGTATCCGGGAAATGAAGTTGGAAGTCAATGGCGAGGCAGGGCGGAGCGCACCTGCCCGCCGGTTTCGGCCGGCTCGGGCTCCATCTCCCAGCCACCGTGGGTGATGTTGCGGTAGAGCAAGGCGGCGGCAACGGCCGATATGACCAGCATGACGGCCCCCAACCATCTGGGAGTGAGAGTCAGCCAGCCGATCCCGAACAAAGCGCCATACACCATCACACAGCCCAGTATCCAGGAGCTGAGATTGCGGCCCAGATCGCGGGTGGCGGGAACTTCGGGAGTTTTGAGCGCCACCGGTTTCCAGCCGCGCACATCGGGCCGGGCCTTGCGATAGAAGCGCAGAAGCACTTCCTCGGATTCGGGCCTGGTCAGGAAGGTGACCAGGACCCAAACCACGGTGGTGATAGCGGTGGTGGTAATCGCGGTTTTGGCGAACAGCACCGGGCCCTCTCCGGTAAAGGGGGCGCCCCAGCGCAGGGCGATAGTTACGGCGAGGGCGGTAGCCATGGCTGAAATCTCGCTCCAGGCATTGATGCGCCACCAGTACCAGCGCAGCAGGTAAACGCCGCCGGTACCGGCCCCGATTTCCAACACCACTTCCCATCCCGATTTGATGGAAGTAAGCTGCGCCGCTACGTAACCGGAGCAAATCACCAGCAGCACCGTAACCAGGCGGGAAACGTTCACGTAATGGCCTTCGGTGCCGTCGCGCTTCATGAAACGGCGATAGAAATCAGCCACCAGGTAGGAGGCTCCCCAGTTCAGCTGGGTCGCGATGGTGGACATGAACGCAGCCATAAAGCCGGCGATTACCACGCCCTTGAGCGCGTGCGGCATCTGGTTATTGACCAGCAGCATGTAGCCGGTTTCAGGATGCTCCAGGTGGGGATAGAGCACAATCGCAGCCAGGGCGGCGATGATCCAGGGCCAGGGCCGAATGGCGTAGTGAGCGATATTGAACCAGAGAACCGAGAGCAGCCCGTTGCGTTCATCCTTGGCGCTGAAAATACGCTGCGCGATGTAGCCGCCGCCACCGGGTTCGGCACCCGGATACCAGAAGGCCCACCACTGCACGGCCAGATAAACCACAAAAGTGAGCCCGGGAAGCAACCAGAGAGCCTGCGCGGTCAAAGGCCGGGAAAAATCGGGGAAAAAGGAGAGGGCGTTTCCCGCAGGCGCGCCTCCGCCGGCGCTGGCCGCAGTGCGCAGATGATGCAGGGTGCTCACCAGCACACCCAGGCCGCCCACCGCGTCCACGGCGTAATAAGCCACCCCAATCACGATGGCCATCTTCAACACAAACTGAAACAGGTCGGTCCAGAGCACGCCCCACAATCCGCCCAGGGAAACATAGAATCCGGTAAAGGGAATGAGGAAGAAGATGCAGATGGCCAGAGCGGCATGCGGGCTCACGCCCAGGGTAATGCCCACAATAGTGACCATGGCCTTGGTCACCCAGCCCAGGATGAGGCAATTCATGAGCAGGCCAAGGTAGATGGCGCGAAAGCCGCGGAGGAAAGCGGCGGGCTTCCCGGTATAGCGCATTTCGGCGAACTGCACATCGGTGAGCAGGCCGGAACGCCGCCACAGACGGGCGAACAGAAACACCGTCATCATGCCGGAAGGCAGCAGGCACCACCACAGCCAGTTGCCGGCAATTCCCTGGCTGTACACCAGCCCGGTGACCACCAGAGGGGTGTCAGCGGCGAAGGTGGTGGCGACCATGGAGGTTCCGGCCAGCCACCAGCTGACGTTGCGGCCGGATACGAAATAATCGTCCACGCTGCGCCCGGAGCGCCGCCGGAAGTAGAGGCCCATGGCCAGCGTGATCGCCAGGTAACCGACGATTGCTGACCAGTCCAAAACAGTAAGATTCATCAGGTGCCCCGTTGAACGGTGATGGACGAGCCCGACGGCGGGCAGCGTGGCGTGCTGGAAGTATTAACCCGTGAACTGCAGCTCCACCACGGTGCAGTCGTCGGCCAGAGGCGTGCCGGCGCAGAAGTCATTAACCGCGGAGAAGATCTGATCGAAGGAGCTATGGGCGGCAATTTCCTGCAGGCGCGAATCCTCGAAGAACTCGCCGTGCGCGTTCTCCGCCTCGGTGACTCCGTCCGTCACCAGCAGCAGGCGGTCGCCTCGTCCCAGCTTGCACATGCCGCCCTGGTAGCCGGCATCAGCCAGCAGGCCGACAGGAACGTTGGACACCTCGGGCCGCATGACGGAGCCGTTGCTGATTAGAAGTGGCGGCACGTGCCCGCAATTGACGTATTCCAGATTACCGTTGCTGTTGAGCCGCACGATGATGGCGGTGGCGTATTTTTCGCCGATGTGCTTCTGGCAGAAGAAGCGATTGACGGCGCTGGCAATCTCGGGCAGGGGCATGCGCGCCACCAGGTGGGAGTAAACCATGCCCTGAAGCGTGGAGGCCAGCAGGGCGGCGGTTATTCCTTTGCCGCAGACGTCGGCGATCACCACCGACAGGTCATCGCCGGTGCGCACGGCATCGAAGAAGTCGCCGCCAATTTCCTTGCAGGAAATATTGCGGGCGCGCAAGGCGGCAAATGACACCTCCGGGATGGTGACCGCCATCAGGCCCTGCTGGATGGTGGCGGCAATGGCCATCTGCTGCTGATAGCGGCGGTTGGCTTCCTCAGCCTCCGCCAGGCGGGCATTCTCCACCAGGGCGGCGGCTTCGTGGGCGATGGCGTGCAGCACATCGTGACCCACCCCGGAGAGGTTGCGCGAGGTGTAGCGCGCGTCCAGATAGAGCGCGCCCACAACCGGGGACTGAACACCGGCGGTATCGGTAACGCGGGCCGCCTGCACCTGAGTGCGGCGCAGCGGTATGCAGATCACGGTGCGCAAATCGTAGGCAATCACGCTGTTGCGCACCGCCATATCGCTGGACTGGCTGGTATCCGACAGCACGAAATCGGAGTTGGAATGGATGGCGTCGTCCAGAATGGAGTGAGAAATCGTCTTATCGTCCAGCAGGGCGGCGCCGGAAGAATTGCGTCCCGCGGCCAGGCGCAGTTTGCCGCCTTCTTCCACCAGGAAAACGTAGCCCCGTTCGGCGCCGGTCAGGCGAAGCGTGGAGTCGATCAGCGTGACCAGGATTTCGTCCAGCACCCCGGTGGTGTTGAGTTTGCGCGCCGCCTCCAGAAATAGGGTCAGCTTCTCCAAGTCGGTGGTCTGGGTGGAAATGTTCAGGTCGGAAATCTGGCTCAGGAATTCGCGCGCCGTGCTGGTGCCAGGCTGGACCGGCTGGAAGATCGCATACACCGTGTCGCGTGCGCCGAACTCGATGCGATCGTTGGGCTTAAGCTTCACCCGCTGCACGCGTTCGCCATTAACGTAGGTGCCATGCTTGCTGCCTTGGTCCACCACCGAAAATTCGCCGCTTTCCGAAAGAATGACGGCGTGATCGCGCGAGGCTCGCGGATCGGCTATGACCAGATCTTTATCCACTTTGCGACCAACAGTGAAAGGTGAATGGTCGAGGATGAGAGTGCGGGAATCGTTCCCCTGTACCAGCACAAGGGTGGGGAAGGCCCCAGTTCCGGGTTCGGCGGCGGGAGTGGCGGCGCTATGCAAAGCCATGATTTTTGGGTCAGGGGTAGTTTCCCGCCGGCCGTTATCCCCGGAGTGGCGGGCTTTCTACCGCAATGGTGGCAAAAGCCTAATCCCTGAGGGCGGAAAATTGCAAGGACGAACGCGCACTCAGGACGGGAGCAGGCCGGGGCGCCGGCGGCGGGCGTCAATAGCCAGCAAGGCCATGATGCCAAACGGGATGAGGAGCGAGGTATAGAGGGGCAAAGTCCAGCCGCGCTGCGCTACCGGAGCGGGCTGAAAGTACCAGGCGGCGCTCAAATAGAGGGTGGCAAGCCAGGGCCAGATGACTAATGCCGCCACCAGCAGGTAAAGCAGCCGGGGCAGCCGGCCGAGGCGGGTCAGGCGGCGCCAGTCACGCAGCAGCAAAATCAGGGCCGGCAGCAGGAGCAACTGGTTGTAGGGCGCCCAGGTAGGGATGACGAGCACGGTGACGGCTAAAGCTAATGCCAGCAATAGGCTGAAGGCTGGCGCCCCGGCGGGTACTCGGCGCAGCCTCCAGGCCATAAAGGCAAGGGCGATCAGCAGCCCTGCGGTCACAATCAATCCGCCCAGGGGAGTGAGCAGCGTCTGCAGGATGGAAACACCACCCGTGTACTCACGGTAAGCCGTCAGGGCGGCGAGGAATTTGCCCATCCAGCCGGGCAGGACCCACTGGGCAGCGCCGATGAGGCAGGCCATGGCCAGGCTGAAGCTGGCCAGCAGGCGCCAGCGGTTGGGCCAATCGCCGATCACCCAAACCAGCAGGCAAATGAGCAAGGGAACAACCAATTGAGGCTTGATGGTGGAGAGCGCCAGCAGCAGCCCCGCCAGAGTGAGCCACCCGGCGGCGAGCGCCGCCGCCGCCGCCGCCAGCAGAGCGCTGACCAGGACGGTGAGTTGCTGCAGCTTGATTCCCTGGGCGGCGGGAAAGCTGCCCATCACCAGCAACACGAAAACAGCTTTGCCGCTGACTGAAAGCCGCCAGCTTAGGGCTTTGGCCCACAACAAAACGGTGGCCACAATCAGGCCGGCCAACACCCAGGTAAAAGCGGTTCGCACCAGGGAGAAATCCAGGCGCAGAAAGGGCGCCAGCAGAAAGGCGACGTAAACGGGATAGGCAAATCCTTGCTGGTCCCTGGGATCGTGAGGGCGGGAGGGGTCCAATTCCCTGCCGTAATAGCCTGCCTGAATTTCGCGGGTGACCTGCCGGCTGTAAGGATCGCGGCCATGGAGCAGAAGTTCGCGCGCGCCCAGCCAGCGCGGATACAGATCAGAAAGATTGCCCCGGGGGCGGCTGTAGCGAAGCGCGTCAGCCTGCTGGTAGGGGATGAGGACGCCTTGCACGTAGAACCACATGCTGGCAGCAACCAGCAGCGCCAGGGCAACGGCAAGGAGGCGAGCACGGCGAACGGTTCTGCGCCGCGGCGTGGTGTGGACCCTGGGACTCGCCGCAGGTGCCTGCCTGGGAGCCAGCATGACGAAAGTTTAATCCGCTCCCGCTCCAGCCCGTGTTACAAATTTATTCAATTTCCATGTGGCGCCGCCTAGCCGTTTCCCTAGCCATCGGCATCAGCAGCGGAACCCTGTGCTGGGCCATTATGCGCAATCTGGGCCTGGGCGCCTGTGATTTCACCCCAGCGCTGCGCGAGGCTCACCAGATGCTGGCGGGAGGCAACCCCTTCATTTTTGCGACCCGGCATTACCCCGCCTATCCGCTTCCCGCAGCGATTCTTGGATTGCCCTTCTTATGGCTGAAGACGGAAATTGCGGCCGGCGCTTTCTTTGGCGTGAGCTCGGCCCTGCTGGCCTTTGGCCTGACGCGCGAGGGCTACACCCGTCTGCTGATTTTTCTGGCCTATCCCTACTGGGCGGCCATGCTGACAGTGCAGTGGGCGCCCTTGCTGATGGCCAGCGCTCTGCTGCCGTGGCTGCTGCCGGTCACGACCGCCAAGCCCCAGCTTGGCGCCTCTATTTTTTTGACTTACCCGACCCGCCGCGGGATAGCGGGATGCATTCTGCTGCTGGCCCTCAGCTTCATCCTCATGCCTCACTGGCCCGGGCAATGGCTGGCTTCGCTGGGATTTTATGACCACTATGTTCCCCTGTTCGCCCCCGCCGGCCTGAGCCTGCTTTTGGCGGCGTGGCGCCGGCAAGACCCCGACTCTCATCTCCTGCTGCTGAGCAGCGCCGCGCCCCAGCGCTGGTTTTATGACACTTTCATTCTCTGGCTCATTCCCAAGACGCGGCAGGAAATCCTGGCCACGGTGTTTCTGAGTTGGGGCGCCGGCCTCACCAGGTGGTATCACGTACCGCGTTCCTGGGATGAAGTGGGCGCCTGGGCGGTGCTGTGGATTTATGTGCCCATGCTCGCCGTTCTCCTGCTGCGCGCTACGGAAGCCGGGCAGCGCGAGAGCGAACGGCAAAGAATTGCAGGCGCGCCGATTCCGGTACGCGATAAAGCGGCCGCCGCAGAGCGTTGAGCAGGGGGCCACCTCAGAAAACCGTGAACGCATGTGGATGGCGGACGCCGCTAAGCCGGAAAGAAGATGGAGAATACGGTGCCGCTGCGCTGGGGATTCACACTGCTGCGGAAGCGGACAAAGCCGTTGTGCCGGGCGACGATGCCTTGTGACACCCACAGCCCCAGCCCAGTTCCCTTTTCGCCTTTGGTGGTGAAGAAAGCTTCGAAGAGATGAGGCTGGTCGCGAGGAGAGACACCGTAGCCATTATCGGCTATTACCACGCGCACGCCTGGCTTTTTGGAGTTGCTCCATTCGTGAGCAGCATGAACCCGAACCCAGATCCTGCCCTGTGGCGGGCAGGCTTCCAGCGCATTCAGAAAGAGATTGGAGATGACCTGCGCCACCTGGTTGGGAAAGCCGGGAAACTCGCCCGCAAAGCGCAAATCCTCAATGATCTGGATATTTCTCAGCTCGGCTTTGCTGCGGTACAGGGAAATGATGGATTCCGTTATCTCTTTCAGGCGCACCGGTTGTGGGCTGGTGGATTCGCGATAGAAAGCGAGGGTTTGGCGGGTGATGTGGGCCACGCGCGCCAGCTGCTGCTGGGCTGCATTGGCGTAACCCAGGGCTTCCGGCTGGAGGGCGGAGGAGGTTTCGATGAGGTAAAGGAGATTGGTAACTGCCTCCAGCGGATTATTAATCTCGTGGGCGATGGTGGCGGCCAGCCGGCCAGTAGCGGCCAAGCGTTCGGAGCGGCGCAGGGACTCCTCCACGCGCTTGCGCTCGTCAATGTCGAACAAGGTGATGACGCAGCCGGCAGGTTGCCCCTCCAGCAGGACGGGGCCGGCGCTCAGCAGGAAATGCCGGCGCTCGCCCTGGGACGGCAGATAGCTGACCTCAACTCCGCGGAAGGAGTGGCCGGCGAAAAGGTCGGCCACGGTAAAGCGGCGGCGGCGGACTCCGCTCTCCGGGCTCTGCAGTTCCAGAGTCATGAGGCTATCAAAGGTTTGAAACAGGGGATTGGCGCCGCAGATTTGCTCCAGGGCGTGGCTGGCCTGCAGAACGCGGCCGTGCGCATCACAAACCGCCACAATTTCGGTGGCCTGCTCCATGATGAGGCGAGCCAGTTTGCCGGCCGCGAGCATCTCCTGGTTGCGCTTCTGCTCCCGCAGGTCGGTAACCACCATGGCCACGGCGCGGGCGCCGGACTCGGCAAAGCTGCGCAGGGAGACGTAAACCGGTATGAGCTGGCCGCCAGCGGCACAGAGGCTGGATTCGGCTTTGCCGCTGCTTTGCAGCGAGGCGCGCAACAAGGCCTCAAAGGCCTTGATTTCGGGAGCAGGAATGAGGGCGAACACGGAGGTGCCAATCAGTTCGTCCAGGGGCCGGCGCACCATTTCGGCGAAACAGCGGTTGCAGTACAGAATGGTACCGTCTGCGGGCACCGTGGCCGCGCCCTCATTCATGGCCTCGACAAAGACGCGGTAGGCATGTTCGGCGCCGGTCAAGGTGTAAAGGCGATCTCCGGCTGAACTGGAGACCACGACCGCATCCACGGAACCGGACTGGATCGCCTGGAGGGTATCTTGCGCGTCCTGGAGACGGCTGCGCAGATTCTCCAGTTCCCCCGATTTAGACTTGTGTCTCCTCTGGACCACTCATCGTTTCCTGAAATTGAGCGGCACAATACCGAGGCCGCGCAAGATTTTGTCGGTATCGGACATGTCACCCACAAAACGCACCGAGGGGGTCGGGAAAAGCTTCACCAGAGCGGGCACGGTGACGATCCGGTCGCGCCGCGCCAGCGCGGGCTGCTGGTACAAATCAATGACGTGAAGCTGGCATTTTCCCTGCAAAAACTCGGCACATAAGCGCCGGGTATTTTCGATGGCGCGCAGGGAACGCAGGTTTGATCCGGCCACATAAAGCCTGAGCACGTAAGTGACGTCGCTGCTCTGGGCCAGCAGTTGCTCGAACTCGCCCTGGCTGCGAGGCCCCCGGCCCAACTCTTTCTTGGCTGCTGGCCGGGAACGCCGCATGAATCAAGCCTGGGAAGCTGCGCGGCTGAGCGGCGCCGGCTTCAAGTCGAGCCCCACCAGCACGCGCTCGGTATTGGAAAGATCGCCGATGATCTTTTTGACCGGATGCGGCAGGCGGCGCACCAGGGTGGGCACGGCCACGATCTGGTCGCCGCTGGCGAGTTGCGGATTGCGCAGCAGGTCAATGATTTCAATGCGGTACTTCCCTCCCATATGGGTTTCGCAAATTTTCTTCAGGTTGGCGAAAGCGGCTACGGATTTAGGAGTGGTTCCCGCAACATAGAGGCGTAGCTGCCAGCCCAGAGGTTTGCGCCGGCCCGCCCCAGACGCTTGCATGCTTCTCCGGTTCGTCCCTTTGTTCATGCGCTTGTCCTCTGCTGCAAAGCCGGTCCGTCGGTATGCAGCGTAATTCCGCGCTCGCTGATTTCGAATCCGACCATGCGGTTGGAGTGCGCCATGCCTCGGGACTTGAGCACGTAGATGACACGGCGACGAGCCTCTCCCATGTCCGCGTCGCGCAGCAATATCCAGGTATCCATGAGGGAAGAAATGCCGATCGCGGTCTGTTCCAACTCGCCCTGCAGGGTGAGATTGGTGAACATCGCGGTGATGCCCTCCAGCTTGAGAAAGTCAATCAGGCGGGTAAGCATGGCCTTGACCGCCCCCACGTTGCCGACGCTGATCAGGTTGGTGATGGGATCAATCAACACGATCGCGGGTTTGTAATCGGTAATGAGATTGTGCATGGCGGCCAAGTGGCCTTCCAGGCCGTTGCTGGTGGGGCGCACGGCGTGGATGCGGAGCAGGCCGCGCTTGATCCATCTCTCCAGATTGAGACCCACGGAACGCATGTTGCGCAGAATCTGGCTGGGTGATTCCTCGAAAGCAAAGTAAAGGGCGCGTTCGCCGCGGGCACAGGCGGAGTCGGCGAAGAAAGCGGCAAAACTGGATTTGCCGGTGCCGGCAGTGCCGGTTACCAGTATGCTGCTGCCGCGAAAAAAACCCTCTCGCCCCAGCATTTGGTCCAGCCCTGCGATGCCGCTGGAAATGCGTTCGGTCCTGGCCTGGTGGGTGAGTCCAAGCGAAGTAATGGGAAAAACCGAGATGCCTTTCTTATCAATCAGGAAAGGATATTCATCCGTGCCGTGAGCCGAGCCCCGGTACTTGAGCACGCGCAAGCGCCGGGTGGAGACCTGGCCGTTCACGCGGTGGTCGAGCAACAGGACGCAATCGGCGACGTATTCTTCCAGGCCGTAGCGGGTGAGCGCGCCTTGCCCGCTTTCCGCCGTGACCATGGCGGTGAGGCCATGGTTGCTGAGCCAGCGAAACAAGCGGCGAAGTTCCGCCCGCAAAATCGCCTCGTTGCCCAAGCCGGAGAACAGAACCTCAATGGTGTCCAGCAGCACTCGCCTGGCCTTGATGCGGTTGATCGCGTGTTCCAGGCGAATGAATAATCCTTCCAGGTCATACTCGCCGGTTTCCTCAATCTCCTTGCGCTCGATGTACACGTAATCCACCAGCAGCTTGCCGGCGCGAATCAGCGAGTTCAGGTCATAACCGAGAGAGAAAACGTTGCCGGCGAGTTGTTCGGGAGTCTCCTCGAAGGACATGCAGATGCCGGGCTCTCCGAAATCCCGGGCACCGCGCAAGAGGAACTCCATGCCGATCAGGGTCTTACCGGAGCCGGGTCCGCCGACCAGCAGAGTGTTGCGGTCGCGGGGGACTCCCCCGTAGAGAACCTGGTCCAACCCGGTCAGTCCCGTCTCCGCTTTAGCCACTGTTCGGGCAGGGCTCGCTTTGGCTGCCATGGACACAGTCCTTTGCCGCGTCATCGCTAATCAGTTTTCCTGAGAAACCACGAATGAAGCCGCGGCGCCTGGTCCGGAGGGAACGCTGTGCACGCGGCCTTGAGCACCTAAAACATAATTTCGATGCGAACCAGGCAGGTGAAAGTTGCACAGCCGTGCACAAAGTGGCGAATCAGTTTTTGGTGTAAGCTAAAGCCCGTTCGGGCCCAGCGGTGGATTTTTTCCATGAAGAACCGCAGACGCGATCCCGTCACCAGCAGCGGCCGGCAACGCAGCCATCAGGGACACAAGCTGAAAAGCGCGCCCAAAGAATCTCTCTCCGCGCGCGCGCCACTGGGGAGCCAGGAATCCTCCGCCACGCAGGCGCGGATAGAGCTGGCGGCCATTGTCGAATCCTCCGACGATGCCATCTTGAGCAAGGACCTGACCGGGATCATTCACAGCTGGAATAAGGGGGCGGAGCGCATCTACGGTTACTCCGCCGCAGAGATGATCGGCAGGCATGTTTCCAGCCTGCGGCCACGCGACTATCCCGACGATACGGGCGAGATCATGGAGCGGTTACGCCGGGGAGAGCGCCTGGAGCACTACGAGACCATGCGCCAGGCGAAAGATGGGACGGTCCTGAATGTTTCCCTGACGATTTCGCCGATTCGCGATGAGAGCGGAACCATTATCGGGGCGTCAACCATCGCCCGCGACATCACCGAACGCAAGCGCTCGGAGCAGGAATTACGGCACAGCCGCCAGGCCCTGCAGGAAAGTGAATTGCGTTTCCGCTCCCTGGTGCAAAACTCCTCCGACATTATCACCATCCTGGGGGCCGACGGCACGATTCATTACGAGAGCCCCTCCATTGAGCGCATCCTGGGCTACAAGCCCGAGAACCTGGTGGGAAAAAACGTTTTTGAATTTGTGCACCCTGACGACATGCCACGGATAGAGGCGGTTTTTCGGGAGCATTTGCCGGTCCCGGGTTCAATCCATCCCCTCGAGCTGCGCTTCCGGCACAACGACGGCAGCTGGCGCACCCTGGAGGCTATCGGCAATAACCTGCTGCACGAACCAGGGGTGGCGGGCATTGTGGTCAACTCGCGGGATATAAGCGAGCGCAAGCGCACCGAAGACGTGCTGCATGCCACGGAAAAGCTGGCCACCACGGGACGGCTGGCGGCCGCCATCGCCCACGAAATCAACAATCCCCTGGAAGGCGTGACCAATCTGCTTTACCTGCTGGAGAACCACGCTTCACTCGATGCCACGGCCCGGCGCTACGCGCGCATGGCGCAGGAAGAAGTGGCGCGCGTGGCCCGCATTGCCCGCCAGACCCTCGCCTTCTATCGCGAACCCACCGTGCCGGTCGAGGTGGATGTTGCGGAATTGCTGGAGAGCCTGCTGGAACTGTACACGCACAAGTTACACACTCGCAGAATCGCCCTGGAAAAACGGCTGCAGACCACAGCTCCCATCACGGCTTCACCGGGCGAGGTCCGGCAGGTGCTCTCCAACCTGGTGGGCAATGCCCTGGACGCTGTCGCCGAAGGCGGAGCCATCAAGGTGCATGTGTTCCAATCGCGCGATTGGCGCCACCCCTGGCAGCAGGGAGTACGCATTACCGTCGCGGATAATGGGCACGGCATTCGCAAAGAGCACCGGCGCAGTATTTTTGATCCCTTCTTCACCACCAAGGGTGAAAAAGGGACCGGGCTGGGCTTGTGGGTCAGTTACGGCATCGTGCAGAAGTATGGAGGAAGCATTCACGTGCACAGCAGCGTGCGCGCCGGCCTCAGCGGCACCTGCTTCTCTGTGTTCTTTCCGTATCTGGCGGCTGTCGAAAGCCCACGCAAGCCGGTGAGCCGGGTGCGGTCGAAGGCGTGATGGAATTGAAGAAGCATTGACGATTACAGATTAACGATTTTTCTCGAGGTTCCCGCTCCGCACCGGAGCAAATTCCCTCCTGTCGGATTCAGCCAGTGAAGAGCCGAAAAATGGTCCGCAATGTGTGAGTGCCTCAGGACTGATGGTCGAGCCCTGGTTCGGGTCAATTAGCCACAATTACCGTCGGCCATAGACTGCGGGCACATTTACCCTCCGCCCTCCCAACAGTAACCTACTAGCTCCGGAGCGGACTCCCCAGGCCTGGGTTCCCCATTGGAGCAAAGCTAAAGATGGCAGAGGCGTTCGACCAACTATTACTGCCAGAACGCAAGCTGAACTGGCGCACGCTGAGCACCAGCTTTGTAGGCCAAAGCCTGCTGGTTCTGTTCCTGGTGGAAGCCGGCTTGCTCCATCCAGAGCGGCTGGCAATCGCCACACAACACTTGACTTACACGCCGCTGGTGGAGAAAACGGCACGGCCGCAGCGGCCGGAGCCGCGGCTTAAATCGCATTTGTTGCCGGCGCCTCCGGTGAGCGCACGCTTGCGGGTGCCGCGTGAAATGCAGCTTCGCGCGCCCAAGGCGGCGGTCCTGGTGGCCCCCAGGGTGGTGTTCGCCGCTCCCAGGCTATCGCCGGCGCTGGTGCGGCCCGGGGGGGCCATGCCCGCCATCGTGCACACCGGGAGCTTCGCGGGCAGTTCCGCCACCCC
>DATGGJ010000594.1:0-1729 GCA_035308585.1 Terriglobales bacterium | reverse complement strand
GCTGCAGCTTACAGAAAAACAACTCGCGGGGGTGCGGGGCGCGGAGATTGCCATCATCTGGCAAGATCCGGCGCTGGCGTTGAACCCGGTGATGCGTGTGGGGCAGCAGATTGCGGAAGTATTGCGGGCGCACGGCTGCAGTAACCGCGGTGAGCGCGCCCAACGCGTGCAGGGACTGTTGGCCGAGGTGGGCTTCGAGCAGCCGGCGGAGGTGGCGCGCGCGTACCCCCATCAGCTCAGCGGCGGCCAGAGGCAGCGGGTGGGCATCGCCCAGGCCCTCTGCTGTCAGCCGGCGCTGGTGATCGCCGACGAGCCCACCAGCAAGCTCGATGCCGCGCTGCAGGTGGAAATTTTGGCATTGCTGGCGGGGCTGAGGAAGCGCCGCCGCATGGCATGCCTCGTCATCAGCCACGATTCCGCGGTTTTTGCCGGCTGGGCTGACCGCATGCTGGTGATGTATGCGGGCGAAATTGTGGAGGAGGGTAGCAGCGAGCAGGTCTTTGGCCGCCCGCTGCACCCGTATTCGCAAGCATTGGTTGGGCTTTCAGGGACTGCGAGTGCCGCGCCGCGCCAACATCTGCCGGTGATTGCGGGCGAACCCCCGGATATGACTCGCCTGCCCGCGGGCTGCTGCTTCGAGCCCCGCTGTGCTGAGCGCATGAAGGTGTGTGCCGGCTCCTCCCCCACGCCGAGCACGCCGGAAGCAAACCGGCAAGTCAGCTGTTTTAAATATGAGTAAAGCATCCGCGCCGCTTTCGTCACCGCCACTGCTGCGGGTCCAGGGTCTCGCCAAGGCTTACACCAGGCGCGGCAGTTTGACCCAGCCCAGCACCCGGGTTCAAGCCATCAGAGGAGTGAACTTCACCATAGAATCCGGGAGCACATTGGGGTTGGCGGGAAGCTCAGGGTGCGGAAAGTCTACCATCGCGCGCTGCGTGAGCCGCATTGAGCGCCCGGATGAAGGCGAGATTCTGTTTGAGGGACGCGACCTTGCGGCCTTGAATTTCCGTGAGCTGCGCCGGTTCCGCCCGGCAATACAAATGGTGTTTCAGGATGCGGCCACCGCCATGAATCCACGCTTCTCCGCCGCCGAAATTGTTTCCGAGCCGCTGCTCATCCAGGGGCTGGGAACGGCTGAGCAACGCATGGCCCAGGCGCATGAGGCCATGCGGGAGGTTGGGCTGCCGGCGGAGTGGGCGGGGCGCACAGCCCCCGAATTCAGCGGCGGGCAGCGCCAGCGGCTCACCCTGGCGCGTGCCCTGGTGCTTAAACCTAAACTGCTGGTCCTGGATGAGCCCCTCACCGGACTGGATGTTTCCACGCGGGCGCAAATCGCCAACCTGCTGCTCGATCTGCAGGCGGCGCATGGAATTGCATACCTTCTTATATCGCACGACCTCAGGCTTCTCTCGCACCTGGCGGACAGGATTGCCATCATGGCCGGCGGCCGGCTGGTGGAAGAAGGAACCACGGCGCAAATCATGTCCAGCCCGCAGCATGCGGAGACCAGGAACCTGTTGACGGCGGCCAGCAGGGAAATGGCGCCAGCGGGGGCGGCCCGATGAAGGCCTACTTGGGGCGTCGCCTGGCGCGGGCTGTGCTGCTGATGTTTGCTGTCTCCGCGCTGTGCTTTCTGCTGACCCGCCTGGCTCCGGGAAGTTACTTTGACGAAATACGCCTGAACCCGCAGGTTTCGCCGCAGACCATCGCCGCGCTGCAGGCGCGTTAC
>DATGGJ010000593.1:0-3722 GCA_035308585.1 Terriglobales bacterium | reverse complement strand
CCAAATTTTCGCCGCAGGCTGGTCAATTCCTGAGCGTGGCGCTGCCGCTCCCGCGTCTCCAGTTGCACGCGCTGGCGTTCGTGCGCCTGCTGCCGAGCCGCCAGGCCCAGTAAATCGGCCACCCATTCGCCGTCGCAGAATACTTCCACGCTGCGCGCCACCCACTCGGGCTTGCCCTCTTCTTCGTCGGTGCAGGAAGCGCCCACGTTCAGCACCAGTTCGTTGTCGCAGCGAATTTCCAGCTGCCCCGTCCTGACCTCTTCCTCAATCTCGTAAATGAAGGTGGTCTTGGTGCTGAAGGTGAAAACATATTCCGCTTGTCCCGTCCGCAGCAGGGTAGAGTGATAACCCAGTTCGCTCACTTCCTTCACATCGGGATGAATGTAGTGGGGGCACATCGCCTTCCAGGCAGGAAAGCTGCGCACGCTGTCCAGATATAAAGCCAGCATCTTCTCCGGGATGTTGCGATCCCAGGGCGCGGTAGTTTCGGGCCGGGAATGGCTGAAATCGGACATCGGTGACGGCATGACCGAGGGCGCGGAAGGCCAACGCCTAAGCTAACCCTACGGCAGGCTGGGGTCAACTCCCTGCCCCTGGTGCAATTGTGGAAACCTGCGCCGGGCGAGCCATATTTCCGGTTGACAATCCGGAACCTTCATAAGCAGAATCAGGGCACTCGTCCACAGAATTATGGGGTTAGGAGGGAGCAGGCGCTTCCGCCGAGGCTCGCTCACATCAGTTTCAGGGGGGATCTTTGGGACGCTCCTATCTTCGCCTCATGTCGCTGGCCCTTGTTGCCAGCGTTACCGCTCCGCTGGTGATTTATGTGGGCAGCCAAGCCATTGCACACTCCGGGTCCGTGAACATCGGTCCCAAGCTAGCGCTTACAGTTGCAATATTGATGGTAGTTGGTGTTCTTCTGCAGCCGCTTCTTCGCCGGCTGGCTCCTCGGTTCGACCAGGCCGCAACCCGACAGGTTCAGTTCCTGGATTCGATTCCCGAACGCTATACCAAGCTCGCTATCTTCGCCTCCGCTGGTTTAAGCCTTTTCCTGGAGCTGGCGGTCATCCGCTGGCAGGGCACTATTTTCGAGGTCTTCGCTTTTTACAAAAACTTCACGCTTCTGGCTTGTTTTGCCGGTCTGGGCCTGGGATACGCCATGGCGCGCCGGAACCTCATCCCGCTGTTTCTGTCGCCCCTGCTGTTTTGCTGGCAGTTTGCCCTGATGATGGGCATACGTTATGGGCTTGCCGGCCAGAGCCGTTTGAGCCTGCTGATGCTCCCATTCTCCGAGCAATTGAATATGGGACTGCCGGTGGTGGAGAAGTTCTACCAGGGACTGCCGGTGTTCTTTTTGCTGGCCATTGTTTTTGTGCTTACGGTCCTGGCTTTTATTCCCATCGGACAGTTGTGCGGCCGGTTAATGGAACGGCGCGAGAACCTCTCCGCCTATGGCTTCAATCTGCTGGGCAGCATTGCCGGCGTGTTGCTCATGTTTGTGGTGAGCGCATTCTGGACTCCGCCCGTAATCTGGTTCCTGATTGGCTTGGCTGTGCTGCTGCTGTTCCAGGAGCGGAACCCGCGTCTGCTTCTGTTTGCCGGCGCTCTCAGTGTGGTGGCTTTGATCATTGTGGCCTGGCCGGCGGAGCCGGTCTGGCAGAAAATTTATTCCCCCTACCAACTGCTGGAAGTAGGACACGATTCCCATGGCCTCATGGTTATCCGGGCGGCCGGCGCGTATTACCAGCGGGTGCACGAGCTGCAGCCCGGCGCGGCCACGGGCAATGATCCGCAAGCTGAGAGCATTCGCAAGTACTACGAATTGCCCTACCGGTTTTTCGGCCGCGCTCCCCGGCGGGTCGCCGTTGTGGGTGCAGGCTCAGGCAACGATGTGACCGCAGCCCTGATCAGCGGCGCCCAGAAGGTGGACGCGGTGGAGATTGACCCCGCCATTCTCATGGAGGGATATAGCGGTCATCCCGACCACCCCTACTCCGACCCGCGCGTGCATGCGGTGGTGGATGACGCCCGTTCCTTTCTGCGCACCACGGACCAGCGTTATGACATGATCGTATACGGCCTGCTCGATTCCCATACCCTGCTTACGCAAGGCTCAAGTGTGCGCCTGGACTCCTTTGTTTACACCGTGCAGGCATTGCGCGAGGCGCGAGCCCGCTTGCAGCCCGGGGGAATCATCTCGCTTTCCTTTTCCGTCATGAGCCGCCCTTTGGGGCGAAAAATCTATCTCATGCTGCAGGACGCCTTTGGCGGATGGCCCCCGGTATGTATCCTGGCCGGCTACGATGGGGCGGTGGTTTTTCTCGAAGCGAATGACCATCCCTTGACGGTGCCCCCGCAGCTTCTGCAGCAAACCGGATTTCAGGATGGAACCCAGCACTTCGCCGATCCCCGGGTTCAGGCGGATGTTTCCACCGACAACTGGCCCTTTTTCTACATGCCGCGCAGGGTCTATCCCCTTTCCTACGCCATCATGGTAGGACTGGTGCTGGCGCTATCCGCCGGCATTTTTGGAAGGTTCCTTAACGAGAAGCCGCAGTTTGAACACGCCCCATTTTTTTTGTTGGGCGCGGGATTCATGCTGATTGAGACCAAGGGCATCACTGAACTGGGACTGGTGTTCGGCAATACCTGGCAGGTGATGGGGGTCGTCATCCTAGCCATTCTGGTGATGGCGTTTCTGGCGAATTGCGCGGTGCAGTACTTCAATATCAAGCACTGGGCCATTCCCTACTTGTTTCTATTCGCCACTCTTGCGGTGGGCTGGCTGGTTGCGCGCATGGGCGGCCTGCCCTCCAATGCTGCCGGGCGCGTCGGAATGGCAGTTATCCTGACCTGCCCCATGTTTTTCTCCGGCATAGTATTTTCCACGCTGCTGCGTTCGCGGGGCGCGGTTTCCGGACTACTGGCCATGAATCTTCTGGGGGCCATGTGCGGCGGCCTGCTGGAGTACAACTCCATGTATTTCGGTTTTCAGTTTCTTTATTTGCTGGCCGCCGGCCTCTACCTTCTGGCGTTTGCGTGGGAACTGGCCCGGCCGAAATGGCAAATCGCGGCCGTGCTCGAGCCGAAGGTCAATTAGGGTTTCTTAGAGGAGAAGCTTCCCACACCCATTCGCGGGCGCTAGAGAAGCCGGGATGAGTGCGTTGTTGCTATTTCCGCTTGTTCCGCCGGAATCCCAGGCCCAATCCCAACAGACCGGTGCAGAGCAGAGTCAGCGAAGCAGGCTCTGGAACGGTGAAGGTCGTACTCGCGATGTTGGCGTTATCCTGAGTGAAGCCGAAATACAGCACATTGAAATCGGGATCGCCAGTCGGAGCCAGCGCTAAAGCGAAGTCGTACGTATTGCCCGTTGTCGAGGGAATCCCCAGCCCATCGAAACCCATGGTGTTAGGCCCAACGTCACATCGGCCGGGATTAATCTCGTTAATACAGCTAAGTGAGTTCCCATCCGTAAAGGTTGACGAGAACACCTGATTCATGCTGCCGATGACCTGCCCACTCTGGTTCTCAAAATTGCACTGCCGGCCTGCCGGATCGGACTCCGGCATGCAGAAGTCGGCGGTGAAAGGGTTAAACGCGGGGAGGGTGAGGTCTGGACCAATTATGGCCACACCCAGGTAATCGGAGCCGCTGCGGATGATTCCGCCCGGATCCCCTATCGAACTGGCCAAGGCAGTGGCCGATACTGAGAGAACGATTGC
>DATGGJ010000592.1:0-8327 GCA_035308585.1 Terriglobales bacterium | reverse complement strand
AGGTGGACAGCACGGCCTGGCTGGCGTCGTAAAGGACGGCGATCTTCTGCATAGTTTTCCAGGCTGGATTTTAGGGGGTGTAGGGAATAGTCAGGAAGTTACCAAGGTCACCTCCACCGGCCAGAACCGGAGCGCGACATTATTCGGAGGGGTTGTCGCGGGGACGCCGACGCCGCTTGAACAGCTCCAGCAAGCCATAGATAACAAGGCAAATCCAGAAGTCCACCACCAGGCCAAAGTCAAAGCGAAAGGTGACATGGCGGGCCCGGAGGGGCATGTAGGGCATGAGCAGAAAGTAAATAGCGTTGCCGACCACCACGGCGATCAGCGATTGCCAGAAATTCTTGGGTAAGTAGCTTTTGAGCACCGGCCTCCTGGGAAACCTCTTCCCTCCATTATGAGGCCGGCGGCGCGTTCAGCCATACCGGCGAGGACTGCAACTTAGAGAAGACACCGCCACTGAAGATGTGGATTCGCGGGCTCTGGGTGTGTGCTGCAGGCAGTAGCCGCCCGTGGTTTCAGAGCCGTGCACAGGCTAGTGGTTTGCTACCATCACCCCAGGTCTCCATGCCCGAACTGAGCACGCCCGTGCAATACGTCAAAGGGATTGGCCCCCGGCTGGCCGAGGTTCTGGCCGCCAAGGGCATCAATACGGTTGAGGACCTGCTCTACTACCTTCCGTTCCGCTACGAAGACCGTCTGAACCCGCGTGGAATCGCCGAGTTGCACCCGGGCGAGACGGCCACGGTGATCGCCGAAGTGCGCGGCTCGGGACTGTTTCGCACCCGGCGCTCGGGCACCGACATCTTCCAGATGACCGCCGGGCAGGGGCGGGCCAAGCTGACGTGCCTGTGGTTTCACGGGCGCTACCTGATGGGCAAGTTCCAGCCGGGGCAACTGGTGGCGCTCTACGGCAAGGTGGAGGAGGACACCCGGGGACGGGGCGGGCTGCAGATTATCCAGCCCCAGTTTGAAATTTTGGCGGAAGCCGAGGGTGAAGCAGTCGACCGGGCAGCACAGTCGCTGGAAGTAGGCCGCATCGTGCCCATCTACGAGTCGGCGGCCAACGGCAAGCTGACCACCCGCTGGTTCCGGCGCATTATTCGTTCCGCCCTGGAAGGCTTGCCGGAGCTGCCGGAAAGCATTCCCGGGAGCATCTGTGAGCGCCTGCAACTGCTGCCGAGGCGGCAGGCGTTCTGGCAGGCACACTGGCCGGAAGCGGGAGAGAGCCTGGCCGACCTGCAAGGGGCGCGCACCCCGGCTCACCGGCGGCTCATCTTCGAAGAGCTGTTCTTCCTGGAGTTGGGGCTGGAGTTGAAACGGCGGCGGCAGCGCACCCACCCCGGCATTTCCTTCGAGCTCAATGACCGCGTGCGCCAGGCCATCAAGCGCATTCTCCCCTTTCATCCCACGGCGGCGCAGAAGAAGGTGTTGAAGGAGATTGCCTTCGACATGCGGCAGGGGTTTCCCATGCGCCGGCTGCTGCAGGGCGACGTGGGCTCGGGAAAAACCATTGTGGCGCTCCAGGCCGCCATCATCGCCATCGAGAACGGATACCAGGTGGCGCTGATGGCGCCCACGGAGATTCTGGCCACGCAGCACTATCTTTCCGCGCGCCGCATTCTGGAGCACGCCGGCTACTATATCGTGCTCCTGACCGGTTCGGTGGAGCAGGACCGCAAGCGCGACCTCCGCCGCCACATTGCCCACGGCGACGCGCAACTGGTGATTGGCACCCACGCGCTCATTCAGCAGACGGTGGAGTTCGCCAATCTTGGCCTGGTGATTGTGGACGAGCAGCACCGCTTCGGGGTCCTGCAGCGCTTTAAGCTCATGAAGAAGGCGGCGGAAAGCCAGGCCGAGGCGGTGACTTCGTACGAGCCCCGTTGCTCCCCGGATGGGGCAACACCCCGCCGCTCAGAGCCCACGCTGGCCGCGGAGCCCGATACGCTGGTCATGACCGCCACCCCGATTCCGCGCACCCTGGCCCTGACCATCTATGGCGACCTGGACGTAAGTGTGCTCGACGAGTTGCCGCCCGGGCGCTCGGCCATCCTCACCCGCCGCGTGCCGGACGAGCGGGCCAATGAAGTGTGGGATTTCGTTCGCACGCAGGTGGCGGAGGGCCACCAGGCTTACGTCGTCTACCCGGTGATCGAGGAGAACGAAGAACGTGAACTGAAGGCGGCCATCCAGATGTACAAGAAGCTGGGCCGCGAAATTCTGCCCGAGTTGCGGATTGGGCTGCTGCATGGACGCCTGGAGGCTGAGGAAAAGGACGCGGTGATGCGCCGTTTTCAGAAGGGCGAGGTGGATGTTCTGGTTTCCACCACGGTCATCGAGGTGGGAGTGGACGTGGCCAATGCCAGCGTGATGGTAATCGAGCACGCGGAAATGTTCGGGCTGGCGCAGTTGCACCAACTGCGCGGGCGCATTGGCCGCGGCTCGGCGAAGTCCCACTGCATATTGATGACCGGGCCCAAGGTTTCCGAGGAGGCCGAGCAGCGCCTGCAGGCCATGCTGGGCACCACCGACGGCTTCAAGATCGCGGAACTGGACCTGGAACTGCGCGGGCCGGGAGAGTTTTTCGGCACCCGGCAGGCGGGCATGCCCAGCCTGCGCGTGGCCAACATCGTGCGCGACCGGGAACTGCTGGAACTCGCCAAGAAAGAAGCGGCCGCGCTGCTGGCCGAATCCAACCTGGAAGTGCCCAAACCGGAACTGGCGCGCGCTTTCGGACACCTGCGCAGCCATTGGAACCGCAGGTATGGGTTGGTGGAGGTGGGCTGAAGCAGTTGCCGGTAGTTGGCAGTTGGCGCCTTAGACTAACCACCAATTACCAGCTACTAACTACCAGCTATTTTTACATCTCAGCGGCTTTGTGCTTCCACTGCTCCATTTGCCGCTGCAGGCGCTCCAGGTCCTTGCGGTGAAGCTGCATTTCGCGTCGTGCCTCATCTGCCGCCCGTTGGGCTTCCTGCTGAATTTCATGCTGATGGGAGAGAACTTCCCGGCGCGCCTCTTCGGCTGCCTGCTGGGCCTGTTCCTGAATCTCGCGCTGATGGGACTGAACCTCGCGCTGGGCTTCCCGGGCTGCCTGGGCGGCCTGCTTGCGGAACTCCTGGTTATGCTTCCAGAACTCCTTCTGCGCTTCCGCGGTCTGCCGCTGGGCGCGCTCGATCTCCGGCCGCATCTTGTCCATCTCCGCCTGTAACTCGTCCATGTCGAGGTGGGCTGTTATCTCGGGCTCCACGGTAACGGCCCGGCCGGTCTGCCTGGGAACGACCAAGGAAATGGTGAGCGATTTGTGGTCGCGCATCACGCTGACGGGCACCGAGCCGCTGGGCTGCCGGCGCATGGCGTTGCGCCAATCGCTGGTATCGGCGATGGGCTGACCAGCCACCTTCACAATAACGTCGCCGGCGCGGAAACCGGCGCGCTCCGCCGGGCTGCCCTTTTCCACCGAGCGCACCAGCACGCCCTGGCCGTTCTTCACGCCGAAAAAGTCGCCCAACTGGGGCGTGAGGTTCTCCACCATGAGGCCGCCGCGCACCGAGGAGTGCACGATGACGTCAATAGCGGGCACGTCGAAGCCCGGCATGGCCGGCATCTCGAAGTTTGCCGGAGCCCCGGGGGGATTGGGCACTCCAGCCATCACCGCCATAGCCGGATAATTGAAAAGCTTGCGGCGGTCCGCCAGCTGCACCTTCACGTTCATCATCTGGCCATTGCGGCTCACGCCCAGGGTGACCAGGCGCCCCGGCGGCGTCTCATGAATCATGCGCCGCAGCTCTGCCACCCCTTCCACCGGCTGGCCGTTGAAGCTGAGGATGACGTCCTGTTCGCGCAGTCCAGCTTTTCCGGCCGGGGCGTCCTGGTCCACCATCGTGATTTCCACGCCTCGCTCTTCTTTAAGCTTGAGGGCGACCATGCGCTCGTGGGTGACGTCACGGGTGTCAATGCCCAGGTAGGAGCCGCTTTCCTCGCCGAACAAGCCATAGGGCATGTCGGGCTGCAGGCGCAGGCAAGCCGCCTTTTGCGGCAGCCCCACGACCGCCGCCACGGCCAGCGCCAACGTGCTGAAGAGAAGTGTGCGCATATGAGTTCCCCGTTGAGAATTTCTGGCTCGGCGCTTCACTTGCTTGTGCTGCGCAAGAAAACAATATCGCCGGAGCTGGTGTGCACCTTGAGCACAGGCCCGCCGCCGTTCAAGCTGCCTTCGGCGGTGATGCGTTTGGGACCATAATCGCCGCCCTCGGAGAGCACTTTAATCTCCGGGAAGTCGGATTCAATCTTGTGCCCGTTGCCCATATCCACCGCGGCGTGAATGGTGACCGGCAGGTTCGGCGCCAGGTACACGGTGATATCGCCAGCCGGCGTTTCCAGTTCGGAACTGCTGAAGCCGCCACGGGTGGCAACGAATTGCGCGGTAATGCCGCCGCCGCCGGTTTCCGCGCGCGCGCCCTGGCTGAGATTCATCAGTTCAATGCTGCCGCCGCCGCTTTCGGCGCGCACCGGGCCGCTGGCCAAAGCCAGATGGATGCTGCCGCCGCCCGTGTCCACTTCCGCGGGGCCGTTGATCTGCCCCAAATCAATGCTGCCGCCGCCGGTGGAAGCCTTGACCCTGCCCTGGCAGCGTTGCACCTTGATGCTGCCGCCGCCGGTCTCCAGAAACGCGCCCTGCAAACCGTCCAGCACCACCACGCTGCCGCCGCCGGTCTGGGCGGTGATTTTGCCTTTGGCTGAGGCCACGCGAATGCCGCCGCCGCCGGTTTCCAGGCTGAGATCGCCGCCGGCGCTGCCCACCTCAATGCTGCCGCCACCGGTGTTGCCGGTCACGTTGCCGCCGATGCGGTCCAGTTTCAGGCTGCCGCCGCCGCTGGAGGCATCCACGCGGCCCGCAATGTCGCTCACGCTCACGCTGCCGCCATCGGTTTCCACCTTGGCGGCCTCCAAGGACTGAGGCACTTGCAGGGAAAAATCGGCGGAGAAATGGCGCGCTTTCCCGCCCTGGTATCGGCCCTCAATCACGGCCAGATCGCCGCGCTTGGCGGCCTCAACCTGGTACTGCTGGAACTGGCGGCGCGCTTCCTGCTCCGAGGAGGTATAAGCGCGCACCCGCACGATGTAGTTGACGGACTGCTGGGGGCCGCCCTGCACGTGTACCGAGCCCATCTGGGCGCTCACTCGCAGGCTGCGTGCCGCCGGCAGAGAGCCGGTAATCTCTTGAACCCAGCTGTTGCCTTCGCGGTAGACTCGCGACTGCTGCGCCACTGCGGCTAGCGATGCCAGCAGCAGCAAAACCACAATTTTGGAAAGTGTCTTCACAGTTTGTCCTGCCTCAAGTCCATGGCCGGAGTGCTCCCGCATGCCGGCTCCGTTCCGGGCTTGCAATGGCACCTGCTGGCCGCGCATCAGTCAATCTCCGGCATTTCCGCCAGCAATGCCCGTGACTCGGTGCGAATGTAGGAGTTTTTGTCCTGGCGCGCCAGGTGCTGCAGCACTTCGCGCACGCTGCTGTCGGCGCGCACCGGCTGCAGCAGGTGGATGGCCTCAGCCCGCACCCCGGGATTGCCGTCGTTGAGCAGCGCCTCCAGCACGGCATCGCGCACCCGCACATCCTGCCGCACGTAACTGCCCAGGCTGTTCAGGGCCTTGATGCGCACGCCCGGATTGCTGTCATAGCGCAAGGCGTAAATCAGGGCCTCGCGCACGTGCTGATCCTGCGGCTGTTGCGAGAGCAGGTCCACGGAATCCATGCGCACGCCGGAGTTGAAGTTGTTGCGCGCGGCAAACAGCAGAAGCTGCTGGATGCGGGAGTCGTCGAGCGAGCCTTCGGCGGACTGCGTAGTCACGGTGTCGTACTTGATTTCCACCTTGTTGCTGCCGGGAAGCTGATTGATGGCCCGAATGCCGGAAATGGAAGATTCGACGGGCTGTGCCGGGCTGGAAATACTCGCGACTTGCGGCATGTTGCCGGAAACAATCTTGTAGGTGGCGCCAATGCCGGCGGCGAAGCCGACGATGAAGATTGCGCTGGCCAGTGCGGGGGAGAAGCGGGAGCGGCCAAATATCGCGGCCAGGTCGAAGGTCCAGCGCTGCCAGAAACGCGGCTGCTCGACGGTTTCCAGCGCTTCCTGCAGGCGCATGCGGGAGGCGGCCAGCAGGTTGGGCGTGGGTTCAGCCACCGGCGTCGCCGCCATGCTGGTCTTGAACTGGCGCAGCCCTTCCAGTTCGGCCGCGCACTCGCCGCAGCGGGCCACGTGCTGCTCCAGTTCGTAGCGAGCGTCGTCCAGCAACTCGTCGTAAATGTACAGCAGAAGATTCGCTTTTACCCATTCGCACTTCATAGTTTCACCGTTGTCGCAGCGCCGCCATCTCGGCGCTACCCATCTATTTCATGTCCGCCAAAGCCACCCGGAGTTTCTGCGTGGCCCGAAACAAAGTGTTCTTGGCCGTCTCCTCGGTGGTATTCAAAATTTCGCCCACGGTGCGCAGTTTGAGACCGTGATAATGCTTCAACTCGAAGACCATGCGCTCGCGCGGGGTCAGCCGGGACAGGGCGCGGTTGATGCGGCCGCCCAATTCGCGGCGCATCAGGTCGCGCTCAGGATCGGCGCCGGCGCGCCCGTCCGCCACCTGTTCCAGCACGTCATACTGTTCGCCTTGGGGGTCCACCGCCACCGGGCCCTCTTCGCGGCGCACCGCCCGCCGGCGCAGGTGGTCCAGGCACAGGTTGGTCACGATGCGGTAGATCCAGGTATAAAACGAGCACTCGAAACGGAAGCTGCCCACGTTTTTGTAAGCCTTCAGGAAAGCTTCCTGGTAGATATCCTGGGCATCGTGCTCGGAGCCGGTCAGATGCAGGGCGAGGCGCAGAACCGCCCGGTCGTAGTGGCGGACGAGTTCCTCGAAGGCGGCGGCGTTGCCGCGTTGCGCTTCACGGATCAGCGCCGTGTCGTCAACACGGCCTAAGCTCTGTCCGACCATGTGCCCCCGCGTGGGGTATTCGGATCTGCCGCCCTGTTCCACCCCGAACCTGCGACCCGGGGTAGAACGCTCGCCAACCGTTAAGGGAACCGCCATCGCATCGGCCGGCATGGTCTCGTCTGAACCTGTCCTTGGCAAGCCGGATTTGCCAGAGTTGTTACCGGTTTGCATAGGCTTAGACGGGGCGGGACATCATCCGTGAGCAGAATTATAGGGGGTAAAGTGCCTGCCGGGCAGGCTTAGCAAGCCCAAAATGGGAGGGGAAGGCGCTGGCCGGCGTTTAGCGGGCAAAATGACAGCTAGGGCAGGGGTTGCAGAACGGTGTTAACCAGGTGAGGGTCGTGAAAGGCGGTTCGCTCGCCCGCTCCCTTGCCGGGCACCAACAAAAGGCGCACCGAGAGCGGCTTATTCCACTTTTGAGCCAGGCTGGCGGTATCGGAGAGGATGCGCTCGAGCTGGAGTGTCGAAATGCTGCCAGGCAGTGGGATGGTGTCCAGACCAGTTCCGCAAACTGAAGAGTAGGCCAGCAGGCCGTCAATGGAAATGTGGCCCTCACCCCAGCGCCGGGCCAGGGTGTTGTCCTCCAAGATGGGCATCATAAGACCGGAATATCCGGCACGCTTGACCGGCAGTTGGCGCAACACGCTGGTAACCAGGGCAGCCGCCGTGAGGGTACCCGAGGAGCCGAAGGGGGTCCCCGTAAGCTTTTCAATGGCGGCGCCGATGGAGGCCTCTCCTCCGGGAGCGGGCGAGACATCCATGCCGTCGTAGTTCCACCCGGTTTGGAGGGCCAGCGCGGAAGCAATTTTCTCGATGGGAATGAGGGCAGCCGTCATTTTTTGTGCCAGGCTGTCGCGCGCGGAAGCGGCGTCCTGGCCGGGGGAGAAGGCTTCCTGCACCAGGTTCGCCGATTCCAATCCAATGGCAAACTGGTGGCCATCGCCGGTGAAATACGAGCCCGGGAAGAAAGGACCATAGGGCGGCAGCATGGCGGTGGCGGCAAAATTGAAATTGGCTCCGCCTCCGGGCGAGTGCGCCGCAAGATACTGGATGGTGCTGGCTGCCGCGGCGATTGACTTCCCATGCAGGCCGCCCTGGGCGGCGATGACGATGCTGCCGGAAAGGTTTTTAGAGTTCGCCAGAACCTCCGCAAGCAGATCGGCCATCCCGCGGTCATCCGAATCGGTAATCATGGCTGGGCCGATGCTGGCGATGAAACCCTGCTTTTGAGCCATCTCATCCAGGCCGCGGAAGAAGGCCAACTGCTGTTCCCTGGAGAGGTCAGGGGCGTACTGGGGAAAGGGCTGGGTGGTGATGCGCAGGGTCTGCACTTCGTA
>DATGGJ010000591.1:0-1759 GCA_035308585.1 Terriglobales bacterium | reverse complement strand
CATTCCTCAGCATCCTTCACAGCACTTCTCCTGAGTTCATGGCTGGCTGCGCGGCAGCAACGGGTGTGAATGCTAATTGGCTGGCGGAAACGGTGAAAAAAAATCTACGCGCGAAGCTCTGCAGCGTCAATCCCGAAGAGTGGTGCAGGAAGAATTTTTTTCGCCACGGATTCACATTCACGTACACAAATTGAAATTCCTCTGTAAGGCGCTCCAGTACACGCCAAAAATGAGGGTGACGAGATGCTGCGGCGGCGAGAGGCGGTTGGAAGAAGGCGGCGGCAGGAATCTTTTGCACAGCCAGGGCACAGGATTTCAAAAAACAGGAGTTGGTAGCCGGTCTGCGCCCCGACCCACCAACTACCAACTGCTAACCACCAGCTACCGCTTCTTGGTACACTCGGCGGCCCGGGAGAAGGCGAGGAGGAGCAGCATGATAAGCAGTCACAGGATGTGGCTGGCAGCGGTGGCGTTGGTCGCACTGAGCGGGATGATGTTAGCCGAGCGGCGCTCGGCCGGACAGCCGAGGGCGGCTGTCCCCACGCAAGCCTCGGCAGCCCAGAAGGCGCCGCCGATGACGATTTTGCGTTGCGGCACATTGCTGGACGAGAGAACAGAGCAGCCGCGGCACAACCTGGATGTGGTAATCGAGGGCGAAAACATCAAGCAGGTCGAGGCCGCAACGCGGAGCGTGGCCCAAGGCGCCACCGTCATCGATCTTTCGCAGGAGACTTGCCTGCCCGGCCTGATCGACACCCATACGCACACGCTGCTGACGGGCGACGTGACCGAAGAGGACTACAACCGGCAGATTCTGCAGGAATCGGATGCCTACCGCGCCATTGTGGCCACACAGGCGGCGCGCCTGGCGTTGGGCTATGGCTTCACCACCATCCGCGACCTGGAAACCGAGGGCGCCGGCTATGCCGATGTAGATTTGAAGCACGCCATCGAGCGCGGCATCACCGAAGGGCCGCGCATGCGGGTGGCGACGCGGGCGCTGGATGTGACCGGCGCCTACCCGGTGCTGGGCTTCCGCTGGGACTGGCCGGACTGGCCGCACGGGGTGCAGGTGTGCGATGGCGCGGACCAGTGCCGCACGGCGGTGCGCGAGCAAATTTCCAAGGGCGCTGACTGGATTAAAACCTACCTCGACGGCGGCTACCGGGTGACCGGCAACGGGGTGGTCGAGGACCGGCCGACCTTCACCATGGATGAACTTAATGCCATCGTGGATGAAGCCCACCGCGAGAACCATCCGGTGGCATCGCACGCCATCGGCATTAACGGCGTGCACAACGGGGTGATGGCGGGAGTGAATTCCATCGAGCACGGCATGTACATCGCTCCCGACGACCTGAAGACAATGGCGCAGAAGGGCATTTACTACGTGCCCACGCTGTTTGTGGGCGAATACGTGGCCCAGGGGCGGGCAGCGGCGGGCGCCAAGGTGTGGGAGCAGATGGTATCCATCCACGGGGATACCTTCAAACGGGCGCTGAATGCGGGCGTGAAGATCGCGTTTGGCACCGATGCCGGAGGCTTTCCCTGGTCGGTAAATCCGGCGCAGGAGTTTCCTCTGATGGTGAAGTACGGGATGACGCCGGAGCAGGCCATCCGCTCCGCCACCGCCACCGCCGCCGAACTGCTGGGCATGCAGGATAAAGTGGGAACAATTGAGGCCGGCAAATATGCCGACATTGTGGCCGTGCCCGGCGACCCGCTGCGCGATGTCACCGAACTGGAGAAGGTGAACTTC
>DATGGJ010000590.1:0-2403 GCA_035308585.1 Terriglobales bacterium | reverse complement strand
CCTCTTTTCCGGCGTACTCTACCCAGGACTTCCGTCCTGGGCTTTACCTTGCCGCACCTCCGGCGCTGGCCACTTCAGTGGTGGTACGCGGTTCATCCGCTCGCTGACAGCTTGCCGTTATCGGAGTTGGCCGGAGCTGCGCGCGAGATGCCTCGGCGCTCAAGCGCCTCAGCATGACAGCCTGCTTATGGATGGCGGACGCGGGCGAGGGCGCCCGCGCCACAAATGTAATTGCGAGTCTTAACCTCAGATCAAATGACGCCTCAAGTCCCCTTAGCGCCCTGGGAGCCGCGAGAGCCTCAGCCGTTCCGCTGGGACTTCTCGCCTCTCTGGCCGCACCGTTCCCGCCATTGAAATGGCGGGCTACCTTCAGGTAGCGCTAGGCGGTCCATCCGCTCGCTGACAGCTTGCCGTTATCGGAGTTGGCCGGAACTGCGCGCGAGATGCTTCGGCGCTCAAGCGCCTCAGCATGAGAGCCTGCTGATGGATGGCGGACGCGGGCGAGGGCGCCCGCGCCACAAATGTAATTTCCGTCTTAACCGGATCGGCGTCAGCCTTGGTGCTGAACATGTCCAACACGGGTGATTTTTCGGAATGACGTAGTCTTACAAGACCGCCGTGAGCCTTCGTGTCCTTTGTGGTGAATGATTTGCAATGAACTCTGTGCAAAAATTCCGCGGCGTATAATTGGGAATTTAGATACCGGCGTGAGTGGGGGACTGTGATGGAAACGACCAAGGAGAATAACCAGACTAGTGTCAAGGGCAACGGTTTCAAGCCCGCGGCCACACCTCGAGCGGAGTGGATTGCCGGACGCCGGGAGAAAGCCGCCCGCTCCGGCGACCAGAACTTCTCCCAGATGCACTACGCGCGCCGCGGCGTGATCACGGAAGAGATGGAGTATGTGGCGCGGCGCGAGAAGCTCACGCCCGAGCTGGTGCGGGACGAGGTAGCTCGCGGGCGCATGATTATTCCCGCCAACATCAATCACCCCGAACTGGAGCCCATGGCCATCGGCGTGGCCTCTAAATGCAAGATCAACGCCAACATCGGCAACTCCGCCGTCACCTCCAACATTGAGGAAGAGCTGCGCAAGCTGCACACCGCGGTGCATTTCGGGTCGGACACGGTGATGGACCTCTCCACCGGGGGGGACATTCCGCAGATTCGCGAGGCTATCCTGCGGCACTCGCCGGTGCCCATCGGCACGGTGCCCATTTACGAGGCGGTGAGCCGGGTGAAGCGGATTGAAGATCTGAACGCGGAAGTGATGCTGGAGGTGATTGAGGAACAGGCGGAGCAGGGCGTGGACTACATGACCATCCACGCCGGCGTGCTCATTCAATACCTGCCGCTGGTGCACAAGCGCATTACCGGGATTGTGAGCCGCGGCGGAGCCATCCTGGCGCAGTGGATGGCACACCACCGCAGGCAGAATTTTCTCTACGAATGCTTTGACGACATCTGCAAAATTTTCAAAAAGCACGACGTTTCGTTCTCACTGGGCGACGGGCTGCGCCCGGGCTGCCTGGCCGACGCCAGCGACGAAGCGCAGTTCGCCGAACTGCGCACCCTGGGGGAACTGACCAGGAAGGCCTGGGAGCACGACGTGCAGGTGATGATTGAAGGTCCCGGCCACGTGCCCATGCACAAGATCAAGGAGCAGGTGGAGAAGGAAGTGGAGTACTGCTTCGCCGCGCCCTTCTACACCCTGGGGCCGCTGGTGACGGACATCGCGCCCGGCTACGACCACATCACCTCCGCTATCGGCGCGGCCATGATCGGCTGGTTCGGCGCCTCCATGCTGTGCTACGTGACACCCAAGGAGCACCTCGGGCTGCCCAACGAGAAGGACGTGAAGGACGGCATCATCGCGTATAAGATCGCCGCCCACGCCGCCGACGTGGCCCGCAACCGGCCGGGGGCGCGCGACCGGGACGATGCCATCAGCTTTGCCCGCTACACCTTCGACTGGGACAAACAGTTCGCGCTCTCGCTGGACCCGCAGACCGCGCGCTCGATGCACGATGAAACCCTGGCCGACGATTACTACAAGAGCGCGGCCTACTGCTCCATGTGCGGGCCCAAATTCTGCTCCATGAACTACTCCTCCAAGGTGGATGAGTACAACAAGGAAGTGCACGGGCTGGAGAAGACCGACTACACCCAGCTGGTGGAGAAGTTCGTAGCAGAGAAAAACGCGTCGTAAGCCCGGCGGGGCGTTCACATTTTGGAAAAGTGCAGAGGTCCTTCAGTCGCGCTTCCCTCGGACAAGCCCGGGTGGCGTTCCTTCAGGATGACAATCTATTTGCTAGTTCTTCTCTAAATACCCGCCGCCGTGGACGTTGTCATTCCATGTCGGAAATCTGCTTGACGCCTCGAGTGCTGGCGCTGATGGGAACC
>DATGGJ010000589.1:0-4254 GCA_035308585.1 Terriglobales bacterium | reverse complement strand
CATCCCAGCCCCAGCGCGCCGCCATGGCGTCCAGGGTCTCGCGGTTGCGCCCGCAAATCACCTTGCGCCGCAGTTCGAAGGGCGAATCGAAAAAGTGGCCCACCTGGTGGAAGGCGTTGGAGTGGGCCCGGCCCATAAAGCCCTGGCCGATCATGGCGACGTTCAGCGTTTTCTTGGAAGCGCTCATTGTGGTCCTCGCAGCAAAACCAAAAGCAATAGTTTTAGCACGATTCGTGAGTTCCAGGCGGGAGCGGAAGCAGAAGGCGAGCAGCTACCGCTTTTGCCAGGCGAGGCCGCCATTCGAGGTGGTCCAGCCTTGGCCGCTGGCCGTAGTCAGGCTGCCATGCTGTGCGTCGCTAAAGCTCAAGGCGGTAATGTCTTCAGTCAACGTGGCGCCATCGCTGGAAGGCGACAGGCGCTGCCACCGGTTGCCGTCGTCGGGGCTGTAGTAAAGCGCCCCACCTTGACCGCCAACCCACACATTGGGGCCGAATACCGCCACCGCGTGGAAAGCAACGCTCTCGGTAAAGGGTACGGTCTGCCAGTTTTCCCCGGCATCGGTGGAGCGCAGCAGGGCGCCCTGTGCGGAAAGCATCCAGCGCGTGGGCGGCGCCAGCTTCTTTTTTCCCATCGCGCGCACGGGAATGTTGGAAGCAATCATTACGCCCGGTTCGGAGGCGGAGGCAGGCCCCGGACCAGGGGAAGGAGCTGCAACTTTGGCCCCTGGAGCGGCTGCCACCCTGGCTGCGGCAGAAGACACGCCGCCAATGGCCGCAATCTGATCGGTAGAGTTCGCCTGCATCCCGGAGGCGATCCGGTTGGCTGAGGCCGGCTGCTGGGGCGCAGGAGCAGCTTTCGGCGCCACATCTTTAGCCTCCAGCTTAGCCTGCAGGCGCGGCTCGGGTGCGGTTTTCGGCGGGGCCTTTCTGGCGCTTAAGCGCGCTTCCGCCGAGGGCGCCGGAGCGGGAGAAGCTTCTTCTTTCGCCAGGGGCTGTTCGTCGCGATTCTGGGCAATCACTGGCGCCTGGGGAGCGGAGGCCGCCTGTTGCCCCGCTGGTCCCGGTCCGCCGCGGAACAGGACCGCGGCACCCGCAACCACCACAACCACAGCGGCGACCCCAGCCCAGCGCCAGGCTAAGGACCAGGTCCAGGCGCGAGAGGCCACCCCGGCCGCTGCCTCCGGCGCAGCTTCACGCTCCGGCATAGCGAACCACAGCACGGCGCGACAGTGCTCGCAGCCGGCCAGATGGGCCAGCAGGCGCTCGCGCTCCGCTCCCGGCAAATTGTGCTCAGCGAAGGCGGCCAGAACGTCTGCAGGAGGATGCTCCCCTGGGGCGGCGGATGCCAGCTGCTGCAGCACGATTTTTGGCAGCTCGGTCACGGTTAACTTTCCCCTTCCCTGCTGGAGGCCTCGGCCTTCTGATCGGAGAACGGTTTGACAGGCGATTTTTGCGCCAGGCGGGCGCGAATATTCACCTGCAGATCGCGAACGTCAACCGCCATCAATTCTTCGGCCTGGCGGGCGTCCAGCCCCTGTTGCAACAGCGACTTGCGGATATTGCCCCGCAGCGCGGCCGCCAACTTTTCCAGTCGCCGGCTGACGTTGGAGGCATGAATCCCCAGCACTTGTCCCACTTCGGACAGGGTGCGATGGTCGAGGTAATAGGAGGCCAGCAGGAAACGCTCTTCGTGGGCAAGAGCGGCGAGGACTTTATCCACGGCGGCTTGTAAGCGCGGGTCCACCGCGGCTTGCGGCTCGGAAACCGGGGCGGCATATTGCTCACCGGCTTCCTCCTGCTCCTCCAGGCTTACCAGGCGCTTTTTTGTGCGGTAGCGATTGATGTACTCCTGGGCAAGCACGGTGCGCAGCCAGCCTTCGAGCGAGCCCCGCCCGGTGTAGAAGTCCAACTTGCAAACGCGCTTGCCCTCGCGCACGGCGGTGCCGAACAGGTCGGCATAGAGGGAGTCGGCCAGCTCCCGGGCAGCTGTGTCTTCGCGTGCGATATGGTGCGCGGCCGAGTATAGCTTTTCGCGATAGCGCAGCAGGAAGGCTTCCCAGGCGGCTTCATTGCCGGCGGCACAGGCGCGCGCCAGCACCAGCTCCTGCAGGTGCAATGCGGCAAACAGATGGCGGGCAGCGGCCGGCGAGTCGCTGGGGGCGAGGTACTTGCAGCCCACCTGGCGCAGGATTTCACGCAACCCGTCAATGCCAATTCCAAACCTCTGCCCCTCACATTGGGGAAACAACTCTTCCGCGAGAGCGGGCAGCACCGAAGCCCAAACCAGGTCGGAGACGTTGGCGGCGCGGGTCATGAGCTTTTCGGATAGTACCAATTTTTCCCTGCAATGGCGGAGGTTTGCCGCGGGAAGCCGTTTCTAAGAACACTCCGGGGGAAGCAGAGTCGCGGCTCGGCGGGAATGGGGAGTACAAGTGCGCAGGCTGAAGAAAACCGGGTTCCTCAGGCGCGATGGAGGCCGAGGGGGGTGGTGGCGGAGTCCTGACGCACCTGCTTCAGGTGGGCGCGCATGCACTGGCGCGCCCGCTCGGGATCGTGATTCTCTACCGCCTTGAGGATGCGCTTGTGATGGTACTGGCCGCGCTCAGCGCCGCCTTTGGTCAGAAACGTGCGCATGCGCTGCTCCCGAAGCAGGCCGACAATCGAATCTATCAGCGACAGGATGAGCGGATTGCAAGCCGCTTCCGCCAGGGCGAGGTGAAAGTCCAGATCGGCCTCGATGAAAGCATCCCCGTCCTGCCGGGAGGCGTCCATCACAGTTACCGCTTCGCGCATGCTGGCCAGGTGCGGCTCTTCGGCGCGCGCCGCCGCCAGGGCCGCGATCTCCGGCTCCAGTATGTCGCGCACCTCGGCCAGATGGGTGGAGCCCTCCGCCTGCCCGATTCTCATCATCAGGCCGAGCGATTGCCGGATGGCATGCGAGGTGCCGTTGGTGATGAAGGTTCCCCGCCCCGAATAGGATTCCACCAGGCCCTTCTCGCTCAATGCCTTGATGGCCTCGCGCACCGCGGTGCGGCTCACTCCGAACTGTTCCGCCAGCTCGCGCTCGGCGGGCAACTGGTCCCCTGCCTTCAGCGTGCCCTTCAAAACTGACTCTTCAATCTGCTTTACGATCTGTTCGTACAGGCGGGAACTACGAATGGTCTTGTACACAAACGGACTCCATGTCTCAAACTCAGCCCCTGTCATACCACTATACCAGAGTTCCTTGATAGTAGCCCCGCAAGTTGCTTTTCTGTCTCGACTTAGGCCGGCAGACCCAGTGTAGCCGGACCGCGCGGCGGTCTCGCGCCTACTGCGGCGAGACCACCAGCAGATGAAATGTTCCGGGAACAATGCTGGGATAGGGGTGCGGATGCTCCTTGCTGGGCGGGGGAGGCGGACCCAACTTGGCGGCGGCGAGGTAGATTTTGCCCGTCTTAGTATCCAGGGCCATGGTGCGGGCACTCTTTTCTGTGGGTACGGTCTCCGCCACGGTGTACTTATCGGCGCTCTCCTGTTTGACCACGGTGAGCGTGCCATCATGGCCATTGGAAGAGAACACCAGTTTGCGGGCGGCATCGTAGCCGGCGGCGTCTGGGCCTTCGCCGATGGGAACTGTGGCCACCACCTTGCCGCTGTCCGCGTCCACCACAGCCATTAGCTTATTGTCGCAGACGGAAAACAGCCGCCGGGCGGGGACATCGAAAACCAGGCCGGAAGGCTCCTCGCAGGGAGCTACAGACCAAGTCTGCTTGATCTTCAAGGTGTGGGGGTCGAGGCGAACGATTTCACTTTTGTCCTCGATATTGTCGTAAACATTGCCCTTGGCGTCGGTGGCGGGAAATTCCGGTTTGCCGCCCAGCGCGATGGTGCCCAGTACCTTGCCGGTGGCGGCGTCAATGGCGGTGGCATCCTTGCTGCCGCCGTTAAAGGCGAACACCCGCTTGCTGCCGGGATCGTAGAGGATGCCGTCAGGATTCACGCCCGCCTTCACCTTCTGCACCACGGCGTGGGTCTTCAGATTGAAGACCACCACTTCCCCGCTGCCCCCGTCGCTGATAAAGCCGCGGTTCAGGCTGTGGGCCACGGCGATGCCGTGCACGTGTTTCATGCCTGAAATCTTGCCCACCGGCTTTTCCGAATCCAGGTTGACCACGTCCACCACTGTGTTGTGCGCCACGTAGAGCGTCCGGCCGGCGGAATCCGCGTAGAGATAATCCCAGCCGCCTTCTCCGGGAATCGGAATATTGCCCGT
>DATGGJ010000588.1:0-5696 GCA_035308585.1 Terriglobales bacterium | reverse complement strand
CACCGTGTCGAGCAGCGCCTCGCCCGTGTATTCGCTGAACTTGAATCCCGTTCCCCGGCCGGTGCGCGGGTCCCAGTTCTCGATGGTGTCATCCAGCCCGCCGGTGGCGCGCACGATGGGCACCGTGCCGTATTTGAGGCTGTAAATCTGGTTCAGCCCGCAGGGCTCATAACGCGAGGGCATCAGGAACATGTCGCTTCCCGCCTCAATCTTGTGCGCCAGGGCGTTGTCATAGGCCACCTTCACCGCGATCTTTTGCGGATACTGCTTGTGCAGCCGCAGGAACATGTCCTGGTATTCCTTGTCGCCCGCGCCCAGAGCCACCACGATCATCTCTTCCCGCGCCAGCCGGTCCATGACCTGGGAAATAAGGTCAAATCCCTTCTGCGCCGCGAATCGGGAGACGATGCCGATCACCGGCAGCTTCACATTACCGTCGGTGATCCCGAATTGCGTCAGCAGATCCTTCTTGCAGGCCGCTTTGCCGCTCAAATCCCCGGGGGAATAACGGGCGGCTATGAACTTGTCCGCCTCCGGACTCCATTCCTTATAGTCCACGCCGTTTAGAATGCCCGTGACCGTCGCTGAACGCCCGTGCAGCACGCCTTCCAGCCCGAAACCGTATTCCGCCGTCTGAATTTCCTGGCTGTATTTGCGGCTGACCGTGGTGACGAAATCGGAAAACACCAGCGCGCCCTTGAGAAAATTCACGTTGCCGTAAAATTCCATGCGGGTAATGGTGAACAGGTCCCAGGGCAGCATCAGCAGGGGCAAAATTTCCGGCGGGAACAAGCCCTGGTACCCCATGTTGTGAATGGTGAAGACGCAGCCTCCGTCGCGGAAGGCGGGATCTTCGGCGTAAACCGAGCGCAGCAGCACCGGCACCAGCGCCGATTGCCAGTCGTGGCAGTGAAACACGTCGGGCACGCCCAGAATCTTGCAGGATTCCAGCACGGCGCGGCTGTACAGGGCAAAGCGCTCGGCGTTGTCGCGGTAATCGCCCACCGAGGTGCCGTAAAGGGCTTCGCGGTCGAAGTAGGGTGGGTAGTCAATGAAATAGAATTGCACTCCAGAGTGCATGCCCCCATCCAGCACCGAGCAGAAGCGGTAGTGGTCATCGAAGGGAACGGTCACACTGGGCAAAACTGGCTTGGCATCCGCCAGCTTGGTCTGGCGATAAAGCGGCAGGTACACCGTGACCCGGTGGCCGAGCGAGGCCAGGGCGGGCGGCAGAGCGCCGACCACGTCGGCCAAGCCGCCGGTTTTGGCAAAGGGTACGCACTCGGATGCGGCAAATACAATGTGCATCAG
The DNA here is from genome assembly GCA_035308585.1 of Terriglobales bacterium. Classification (GTDB taxonomy): domain Bacteria; phylum Acidobacteriota; class Terriglobia; order Terriglobales; family Acidobacteriaceae; genus JAICWP01. The sequence continues at coordinate 4,385 of DATGGJ010000588.1, read as the reverse complement.
GATTCGGCCTCCAAAAAATATGGCGCGCTTCGCGGACCACACGCGCTTCGCTCCCGGTGTGGAAAATGACAGTCTGCGCCGGCGCCCCTGGGTTGAAGTTCGAGTCTAAATGGCGAAAGGAAAGAGGGTCAACGTGGAGAACACCACCAAGCTGTGGAAAGCGGACCCGTCGCGACGGCAGGCGCGAGTCGGCGCAGACTTTCGCCTTCAACGCCAGCGCCCCAAACTGGGACAACACTATCTGGCTGACCCCCACGCTGCCGCGCGCATCGTGGATGCCCTGGGGGACATTTCTGAAAAGACCGTAGTCGAAATCGGCCCCGGCCGCGGCGCCCTGACCAACACTCTGGCCGAGCGGGCCCGCCGGGTAATCGCCATTGAGCTTGATCGCGTGCTGGCGGCGCAACTGCGCATGCACTTCAACCGCTTCGAAAATGTCGAGATCATCGAGGGCGACATTCTCTCCATTGACTTCAGCACCGTGCTCGGTCCGCGTCCCGGGATGAACCGTCCCGGCATCGTTCACGTGCCGGAGAAGGCACGCCTGGTCGGCAACCTGCCCTACTTCATCACCTCCGACATCCTGCTTCACCTTTTCCAGTACCACGCTTATTTCGAAACCATCGTCCTGATGGTGCAGGAGGAGGTGGCGGACCGGGTTTCCGCCAGGCCCAGCGGCAGCGACTACGGGTTGCTCTCTGCCACTGTGCAGCTCTACGCCAGGGTGGAAAAGCTGTTTTCCTTGCCCCCGGAAGCTTTCAACCCGCCGCCCAAGGTGCATTCCGCCGTGCTTAGGCTTACCATTAATCCCCAGATGGACAGGTTGCGGGTGCCGGAGCAGGAGTTCATCGAGTTCCTTAAGCTCTCCTTCGGCCAGAAGCGCAAGACCTTGGCGAATAACCTCAAGTCCCGCTTCGATCCCCGTGTTCTGTCTGCCGCCCTCAAAAAGGCCAGCCTGCAGCCCGGCGTGCGGGCGGAAGCAGTTTCCCTGGAAAAAATGGCTGCCCTGTTCCGCGGCTTGACGGCAGCCGCTGCAGATTGAGAGGCCGTATGATCACCGCCGTGCGCGAACCGGCTGTGGCCGGGTATTTCTACCCCCGCTCTCCCGAAGCTCTCAGCCAGGAAATCAAGATCTACACGGCGCCGGCCGGCGAAAAGATATCCGCTCTCGCCTGCGTTGTTCCTCACGCCGGCTACATGTACTCCGGGCACGTGGCGGGCGCGGTGTACGGGCGGCTGGAACTGCCCCGGCGCTTCGTTATTCTCTGCCCCAATCACACCGGTTACGGCCGCCCGCTCGCGATCATGACCGAGGGCGCCTGGCAAACTCCGCTCGGCCAGGCGCAGATTGACAACCAACTCGCCACGGCCCTGCGCCTCGCCTGCCCGCTCCTGGAAGAAGACGACATGGCCCACCGTGGCGAACATGCCATTGAAGTGCAACTGCCCTTTCTGCAGGCGGCGCTGCCCGACTTTACCTTTGTGCCTATCGCCATCGGCACCGCCAGATATGAAGCCCTGCAGGCTTTGGGCCAAGCCATGGCCGGCGGGCTGCGCGATGAGCCCGAAAAGGTGATGCTGATTTCCTCCAGCGACATGAACCACTACGAGCCCGACGACGTGACCCGCGTGAAAGACCACAAGGCCATTGAAAAGATTCTGGCCCTGGATGCGCGCGGCCTCTATGACGTGGTCATGCAGGAATCCATCTCCATGTGCGGTTTCGGGCCCACGGTGGCTACCTTGACCGCCGCTCGCCTGCTGGGCGCAACCTCCGCGGAGGTGATCAAGTACGCCACCTCTGCCGACGTCTCCGGCGACCGCAGCGCCGTGGTCGGCTACGCCGGTGTGGTAATTCGGTAGTCAGGAGTCGGTAGTCGGGAGTCAGTGCATGTAGACATCCTGCGTCTTGCCATTTCCACGCTTGGCATCATGCTGAGGCGCTTTAGCGCCGAAGCATCTCTCGCGCGCACACCAGGCTCTTGTGGCGGGGGCGCCCGCGAACCCATGGCGAAGATGGTGCCCGTCAATCTTGTCGTCCCGCTTATAATGAAGAGATGCTCACTCGCCAAAATTGCTTCTGTGCGGGCGCCGGAACGGAACGTCGGCCACACGGGGTGCGGCGCGAGGGTTTAGCTAGGAGCAAGTTAGTCAGCCAGCTATTCAGCTGTTCCTGCTGACTCCTGACTCCCGACTACTGCTTTTATGAATTTCAAACTCACCAGCGACTACAAGCCGGCCGGCGACCAGGGCAAGGCCATCGAACAGCTCACCCGAGGTGTGCTCGAAGCTGAACAGCACCAGGTCCTGTTGGGCGTAACTGGCTCGGGCAAGACTTACACCATGGCCAAAGTGATCGAGGCCACCAACCGCCCCACCCTGGTAATGGCCCATAACAAGACCCTGGCGGCCCAGCTTTACCATGAGTTCAAGAGCTTTTTCCCCCACAATGCGGTCGAGTATTTCGTGTCGTACTACGACTACTACCAGCCGGAAGCCTATGTCCCCGCCGCCGACCTCTACATCGAGAAGGAAGCCACCATCAATGACGAACTCGACAAGCTGCGGCTTTCCGCCACCAAGTCGCTGTTCGAGCGCCGCGACTGCCTCATCGTCGCCTCGGTCAGCTGCATTTACGGCCTGGGCTCGCCCGAAGCTTATTACGGCATGTTGCTGTTCTTAGAAAAAGGCCAGAAGGTCAAGCGCGAGGACATCACCCGCAAGCTGGTGGAGATCCTCTACGAGCGCACTGATGGCGAGTTCCGCCGCGGCACCTTCCGTGTGCGCGGCGATGTGATCGAAGTTTTTCCCACCTACGATGACATGGCCTACCGGGTCGAGCTCTGGGGCGACGAGATCGAATCGCTGTCCCAGATTGATCCCCTCTTCGGCACCATCAAGCAAAAATACGTGCGCCTGCCCATCTATCCCAAGACGCACTATGTGATGAAGCCGGAAACCAAGAGCCGCGCGGTTGACTCCATCCTGCAGGAACTGGCGTGGTGGGAAGCGGAATTGGAGAAACAGGGCCGCGTGGTCGAAGCCCAGCGCGTGCACCAGCGCACCCGCTTTGACCTGGAAATGATCAAGTCGGTAGGCTACTGCCACGGCATCGAAAACTACTCACGCCACTTTACCGGCCGTCTGCCGGGCGAGCCGCCTCCGACGCTGCTGGACTACGTGCCCCGCGACTACCTGCTCTTCATAGACGAGTCGCACCAGACCGTTCCCCAGCTCCACGGCATGTACCACGGCGACCGTTCCCGGAAGGAAACGCTGGTCGAGTACGGGTTCCGTCTGCCCTCCGCGCTTGATAATCGCCCCCTCACCTTCCCCGAGTTCGAACATCGCGTAAACCAGCTTATTTATGTATCGGCCACCCCCGGCCCGTACGAGTTGACCAAGTCGGCCGGCGTGGTGGTGGAGCAGATCATTCGCCCCACAGGCCTGGTGGATCCGCAGGTCGAAGTTCGGCCGGTCAAGGGCCAGATTGACGACCTGCTGCACGAAATCCGGCGCCGGGTGGAAAGCGGCGAACGCGTCCTGGTCACCACCCTGACCAAGCGCATGGCGGAAGACTTGGCCGAGTACTACAGCGAAGTCGGCGTGCGCTGCCGCTACATGCATTCGGAAATCGAAACCCTGGAGCGGGTAAAGATCCTGCGCGACCTGCGTAAGGGCGAGTTCGACGTGCTCATCGGCATCAACTTGCTGCGCGAAGGCCTGGACCTGCCCGAAGTCTCGCTGGTGGCCGTGCTCGACGCCGACAAAGAAGGTTTCCTGCGCTCCAGCGGCTCGCTCATCCAGACCATCGGCCGCTGCGCCCGCAACCTGAACGGCCGCGCCATTCTCTACGCTGACACCATGACCGATTCCATGCGCCGCGCCATGGATGAAACCGAACGACGCCGCGCCATCCAGCAGGCGTATAACGAGGAGCACCACATCACGCCCGAGTCCATCGTGCGCCCGCTGGAAATGTCGCTGGCCCGCATCGTGGAAGCCGATTATGGCGACGATGTGGTGCAGGAGGTGGAAGGCATGCCCGAGTTCAAGTCGCAGGATGAACTCGACGCCTACATCGCCAAGCTGGAAAATGACATGCGCGAGGCGGCCAAACGTTTCGAATTTGAAAAAGCGGCCAGGCTGCGCGACACCATCCGCGACCTGCGCACCAAGGAATTCCTCTTCGCGTAAACTCGATTCTTAACCACAGAGGACACAGAGAAAGAAAATTATGTGGGGACAGCCGCCCTCGCCTGTCCGGATTCATCCTGGGTGGGGACAGCCGCCCTCGGCTGTCCGGGAGAGCGTAGCTCGCCTGCCACGATATGAGGCGGGCTTCACTCCCAGAATGAATCCGGACAGGCGAGGGCGGCTGTCCC
>DATGGJ010000587.1:0-7403 GCA_035308585.1 Terriglobales bacterium | reverse complement strand
CTACGACCGGGTGGAGAGTTTTATCGGGGTCAGCGGCTCGCGCGAGGGCCTGCCGCAGTTTCCCGACGGGCAATTTCTGCCGCCCATGGCGCTCTCCTGCGGGGCGCTGCAGGCCAGGGAAGTGGTGGGGGGCAAATTCGGCTGGCGGGTAATGCCCGACCGTGTGGCCGTGCTGACCGTGCCCCATCGGGGCCGTCCCGCTTGCCACTATTGCGATGAGTGCCAGCGGGGATGCTTTACCGCTTCTTACTTCATCAGCCCTTCTGTCACTTTGCCTGCTGCCGCGCGCACCGGCAGGTTGACGCTGGTCAGCGACGCGGTGGTCAGCCACGTGCTCATGAACCGCCGCGGCCAGGCCGAAGGCGTGCACTACGTTGACCGCGGCACCCACCAGCACCGGGAGGCTTACGGGCGCGTGGTGGTGCTGGCCGCAGCGGCGCTGGAATCCACCCGCATACTGCTCAACTCCCGCTCGCCGCTGTTTCCCCAGGGCGTGGGCAACCAGGAAGGCGTGCTGGGGCACTACCTGATGGACCATTTCACCGTCGAGGGCGCCGGGGGCATGATGCCCAACCTGCGCTCCTCGAAACGCGAGCCCGTAGGGCGGCCGTGCGGCTTCATCATTCCCAAGTACGTCAACGTGGGAACCAACCGCAATTCCAATTTCCTGCGTGGCTACCGCTTTGACGGCGATGGCAGCCAGGAGCTCTATGGCCACGCCTTTCTCCTGCCCGAGTTTGGCGACGCCTGGCGGCAGCGGGTGCGCCAAGATATTCCTTATTACTTCGGCATTGGAGCCCAGGGCGAGTGCCTGCCGCGGCGGGAAAACTACGTTACCCTCGATCCGCACAAGAAGGACGCGTGGGGTATCCCGGTCCTGCACATCGTTTCCAGTTACGGCGAGAACGAAAACGCCATGGCCAAAGCAATGCGTGCGGACATCAGCGCCGTTCTCCAGGAGATGAAGTTGAGCGAGATAACGCCGCCCGGCGAGCGGCTGAGCGTTTTCGGCAAGAACATCCACGAGTGCGGCACGGCGCGCATGGGCAACCATCCCAAAACCAGCGTGGTGGACCGCAACTGCAAGGTGCATGGCGTGCGCAACCTGTTCGTCAGCGATGGAGCGGTGTTCGTCACCCAGGGCTGTTACGAGCCCACGCTCACCATCATGGCGATTTCGGCGCGGGTGGGCGAACACATTGCAGAAGCGGCCCGCCGGGGGGAACTGTGAAAGGGAAGCAAGATGAGCCGGTAACGGAAACCGCGGCGCTCGAACTGACCCGCCGCGAGTGGCTGCTGCGACTGGGGGAGATCACCGCTCTAGCCGGGGTGGCCGGCCTGGTGCCTGAAATGGCCACTACGCTCGCTTGGGCTGAGCAACAGGTGGCCTTGCCGCCCGGTCTCTATGAGCCCTCGCCCAAGCACCTGATTCATGCCTTGTCGGGGCAGGGTGCTGCAGCCATCCCCCCGGGTAGCGAGACGGATTACGTGCAGTCGCGGCCGGGACCGTTTCATCCCCAATTCTTTTCTCCCGAGGAGTTTCGGGTGGTGACGCGCCTGGTCGAGATTCTGCTGGGCACGGTGGATGCCGGAGCGCTGGCCGAAACCGCCGAATGGTTGGATCTGCGAATTTACAGCGCGGCCGCTGTGCGCGAGGCTGCCCGCCGCCTGGACCCGCTGCATCGTGCCTTGGCGGTCGCATACTACGGGGAGGTGCGGGTGGTGGAAGTGGAAACGTCCGACCCGCAATCCGCTGCCCGCGACGGCATGGGCGCCTTGCAAGAGCACTGCCGGACGCGGTTGGGGCACGGCTTCCTGGAGTTGATCCCCTCTGAGCAGGTGGATGTAGTCCGCGAAATCAGCCAGGCGCCGCAGGAAAGCCCGCAGCGCCGCTTCTACGACCTCCTGCGGCGAGAGGCCATTCGCGGCTATTACACCTCGAGGCGGGGATTAAAGGACCTGGATTACAAGGGAAATTCCTACTACAGCCAGTGTCCCGGATGCGAAAAAGCTTAGTTTCGAGTTTCCAGTTTCCACGAAGCTTCCAATCTCACCCCTGTCATGTTGAGCGAGGGCGCACGCCCGAGTCGAAGCATCCCCGCACGATCTGTTCCGACGGCCTGCCCGGAGGAGTTTCTAGGGAACGCCCGCGGGCCGCGGTGGCAAAAGAGGTTTTGTACGGGTCCTTCGACTCCGCTGCCCGATCCCGCAAAGCGGGATCGGCCTGCTTCGCTCAGGATGACAGTCGAGGGGAAACTGGAAACCTGAAACTGCGCTAAAAACATCTGAAACTGTGCCCTAAAAAGAAGTAGCGGGTCCAGGACTTGCGCCCTGGACCCGCGCACTTCATCGGCCGAACAAACTCTACTGTTGCGGAACAACCGCGGCCGGCGCCTGGGCTTGCGGCGCAGGGGGCTGCGCGTTGGGGGCGTTGACCGTTTGCGCATTGGCCCCAATCTTGGTTCCGATCACCTCGCCGGAAACGATCAGTTCCACGCGGCGGTTGAGCTTTCGCCCGGCCGCGGTGTCATTGGATGCCACCGGATCGGACTCACCCAAGCCGTGCGCGATCACGGTGTTGATATCCACGCCCTTGTCCACCAGGTAATCGCGTACCGTGCCCGCGCGTTTTTCCGAAAGCACCTGGTTGTACTCCTCGGTGCCCGTGCTGTCGGTGTGGCCTTCAATTTCCAGGCGCAGGTCGGGATAGGCCAGAATGATGCCGGCGATGCGGGCCAGGCTCTCCCGGGCCGCTTCTTTTAAATTGTATTGATTGGTGGCGAAAAGCACGTCGGGCATGCTCACCACCAGCCCGCGGGGCGTGTCCTTGGTTTCGAGCACCTGGTTCAGCTGAGCCAGAAGGCGCTGGCGTACCTCTTCTTTTTGCCGGATAGCTTCGTCGGCGGCCTGGCGGGCTTTTTCGGCGTCGGCCTGCGCCTGTTGCTGTGCGGCTAATGCGGCGGCGCGTGCCGTTTCCGCTTCCTGCCGCATCTGGTCGGCCTCCGCCTTGGCTTTCTCCGCTGCCTGACGGTCGGCTTCCGCCTGTTGCCGCAGTCGCTGCTGCTCTTCGGCGTCGGCCTTGGCTTTGGCGGCGCGCTCGGCCTCCGCCTGGGCTTCAGCCTGCGCTTTGGCGGTCTTCTCCTGCAGGGCGCGCTTTTCTGCCGCTACCCGCTCCTGTTCCTTGGTCTTTAGAGTGAGCACACGCGCGTCTTCCGACATTTCGGTGGCGCCCCGGGCCACGGTGCCGATGGGGGTCAGCCCTTGCTTGCGCTTGAGATAATCCTCGGCGCGCGCCAGGAAGTCTTCCGCCTTGCTCATGCTGTCCCCGGCATACTGCTCTGCCCCGGCGGCCTTGGCGATGGCCACGGCGTTGCGGGCTTCCAGCAGTTCCAGCGGGGTGTTGGGGGCGGCGCTGGAGGCCGGCAGGTCGGCGGCTTTCACGTCAATGGTGTATTGACCGCCCTCCAGCATGTCAAATTTCGCGTCAATCGGTTCTTCCCAGCCCTTGGTCTGGTACTTGATTATGTTCTCCACCACCACCAGGTTGCTGGGATAAGTCACGGCGAAGTAGGGCTCAGCGGTCACAATCATGCCGAAGGCCTGCAGGTCGGTGGTGACCTCCAGCTTGGCCTTGCCGTTATCCAGCAGCACCTCTCCCAGATTCACCGGCCGGCCTTCCGGGGTGATGGCCCACAGCACGTAGGTGAGGTATTCCGGACCGAACTTGGTCGCCGGCATCATGTGCTCGAGCTCGGCGTTGATCTGCAACCGTCCCGATTTGCTGTCCACCTTGGCCTTGCCCTTGGCCAGCGGCATCAGGTCGGTGCCCTTGAAGTCCACGCTTGTGGAGCCGCCGCGATGGCGATAATTGACCGCCTTGGTGGTGCGCGAGACCACGTTGACGCGAAACACCGGCGTCTGCTCCATGGGCTCGATTTTCATCGTATCCTGCCCCTGGTCGGCTTGAGCGCCGGCCTGGGCTGCTTGCGGTTGCGTCTGGTCTGACTGGGCTGCGGCCGCATCCTGTTGCGCCCATCCGCATGCAGCCAGCAGCAGTACGCTCATGAAAACCGGGAATTTCTTCATCGCGGTGCTCCTCATTTTTTCAGTCACGAAGCCAGCACCGGTGTGCCGGTCGAGGACAGATGTGGGCTTACAGTTGGAAATAAAGGTAATGATTTTGAGGTTACCGCAAAAGATTACAAACGTAATGCCTGCTTTCCGCGGCCGCACCTCCGCGGTCAATCCCGGTTAGTGAACGCCTGGTCACAAATCTGCCCGGAAAATGGCTGGCTTTGACCAGAATCACTGGTGTATCTGGCAATTCCGGCCATCGTTTCCCCTCCAATCCCTGTCGTGACCCGATGTAAGGCCCTTAAATGCTTCCAAATTGCGGAAGTTGCTGTTCCGTTATGGAAAACCATACGTAAAGTTCCAGAAACCGCCAGGCTATACATTTTGTTATCGCTGTATCTGTTTGAAAACATTAAAGACGTTCCGATTCAGCTACTTGGCACGTCCGTTGCTTAACAGAAACTGACATTTTGTTAGGTTTTTTAGGAATTTTACGGATACCAAGCCGGCTCAGCTGGATCACCCAAGGGTCCGGGAGCCTCCCGAAGTTGATTTTCAACACAGGAAAGGTAGGTGGCAGGATGAACGCTCGACAACCGTTGTGCCGCAAGTTAGGCCGATTTAGTGGCTTCCTGTTGGCGCTCGCAGGGCTTCTGCTTCTCAGCTTGCCTTTAATGGCGCAGACGACGATCAGTTCAGGAAGCATCGTCGGGACGGTAACCGACCCCACGGGGGCGGTGGTGAGCGGAGCGACGGTGACCATCACCAACGTCGCTACCGGCCAGGTAATCAACGTCAAGACCAACGCCACCGGCACCTACAGCTCGGGCGCGGTGGTACCCGGCAACTACACCGTAAAAGTTGGGGCTAAAGGCTTCAGCGGCGTCAGCGTTCCGGTGACGGTGCAGGTTGGCAACACGGCGACGGTCAATGCCAAGCTGCAGGTCGGTCAGGAAAGCCAGGTAGTAGAAGTGCAGGCGTCGGAAGTGCAGGTCAACACCGAACAGCCGACCGTGCAAGGGGTGTTGAACGCGGCTCAGATCGAGAACCTGCCGGTTAACGGGCGCAACTTCCTCGACCTGGCCCAGCTCGAGCCTGGAGTTCAAATCCAGGACGGGCAGAACTTCGATCCCACCAAGGCCGGCTACTCCTCTATCTCGTTCGGCGGACGGTACGGCCGCACCGCCCGGATTGAAGTGGACGGCGTGGACGTTTCCGATGAAACCGTCGGCACCACCACCACCAACATCCCGGCCAGCGCCATTCAGGAATTCCAGATCAGCCAGTCCAGCATGGATATGTCCACCGAGCTGACCTCTTCCGGTTCGGTCAACGTAACCACCAAGTCCGGCACCAACGCCTACCACGGCGAGGCTTTCGACCAGTTCCGCGACAGCTCCGTGGCCGCGGCATTGCCCACCCCGGTGGGTTTCAAGGCCCCCTTCCAGCGCAGCCAGTTTGGCGGTAGCTTCGGCGGCCCGATCATAAAGGACAAGCTGTTTTTCTTTATGGACGGCGAGCGTACCAAGCAGGACACCCAGGTCCCTGTGCCTATCTCAGCGCCCTTCACTCAGTTTTCGGGAACCTTCGCTGATCCCTTCCGGGAAGGCAATCTGCTGGGCCGCGTGGACTACCAGTTGGGCAGCAACGCCCGCATGTTCTACCGCTTCTCCTATTTCGAGAACTCGCTGGGGGCGACCTTCGGCCTGGGTTACTCGGTTTACACCAACAAGGACTACACCCGCACGCACGTTGTAGGCGTGGACTTCAATACCGGCAGCTTCACCCACTCCATCCGCTTTTCCTATCTGAAGTTCCAGAACCAGATTGTGGATGCCACCATCGGGACTTCTTTGCCCTTTGCCAATGCCGGGGCGGAACTCTTCATGGGCGGCAGCGGCCTGATCGCCGGTCCCAATCTACTGGCGCCGCAGAGCACGCCGCAGAGCGACCACGAAATCAAATATGACGGCAGCAGGATTTTGGGCTCGCACGTCATTCGCTACGGCGTGGCCTACAACCACCTGCAGGGCGGCGGCTTTGCCTCCTTTTTTAAGAACGGCCCTGAGGTTTTGGCCGCGGCCGACAGCGGCGAAATTGCTGCTGCTGCCACCGGACCTTTCCCAGGGGGCTCCTCCAATCCCTACAACTATCCGGACGACCTGGTAATTGTGGCCAACGGTCTGGGCTTTTCGACCATTAAGCCGGCCATGGGCTTCCCGGCTGGAGGTTTGGGCCCGGACAATCGCATCCTGCTCTATCTGGGTGACAGCTGGAAAATCAAGCCGAACTTCACCCTCACCTACGGTCTGCGCTACGACCGTGACACGGGTCGGACGGACTCGCAATACGGAGCGCTTCCGCAGCTGAATGCCTTCTTCCCCGGTCTGGGCAATGCAGTCAGCCAGCCCAATACCAACCTGGCCCCCCAGTTGGGCTTTGCCTGGGATCCCCGCAATAACGGCAAAACCGTAATCCGCGGCGGCATCGGGCTGTTCTACGAGAACGCCATCTGGAACAACGTGCTATTTGATGGCCCGCTGCGCGAGCCCACGGGGGCATTCCTGCAGACCTCGGCAGCCTGCAACGGTCCCGGACAGCCAATCACCATACAGACCTCCACCGGGCCCATTGTGCCCAGCGCTGCGGTTTGCGGTGCCAAAGGAGCAACCAGCTTCCCGCTGATCGGCAATGCTCTGCCGGCTATAGCGAGTCTGCAGGCCGCTTACCAGGCGGCTTCCCCGCTCAACTTGACAGTCGCCAACCCTAACTTCGTGGGTCCTGGGTTGACCGGATGCCTGACCAACAGCTCGTCCTGCTTCTTCCCGACGGGCTTCTCGATGTTCAATCCCAACTACAAATCCCCGCGCTCGGTACAGATGAACATAGGCATCCAGCGCGAAATCCGTCCCGGCATGGTGCTCAGCGCGGATTACGTCCGCAATGTGCAGACGCATTACCTGCTGGGCACGGATGTGAACCAAAACGGCAACATCGCCTACTTCAATAAGTCGGGTGCGATACAGGCGATTAATGCGACTAACGCTTCCTTTAAGTGCGGGCCGGGGAGTGCCGGCATTGACTGTGCTATCAAGGCCGGTGCCAGCATGACCGATTACGCCAGCAACGGGCTGGGCTCGTCCTCTGATATGGGTGGTTCCAGTTGCCTGGCCGTTCTCGGCTATCCCTGCGCTTTCGGTGGCATCAACCCCGCGGCTCCGCCCTTGGGCTTCCTGCAGCCGATTGGACGCTCGGTTTACAACGGCATGGACGTGAAGCTGACGCAGAACGTCAACCATCCCCTGCGCGGTATTCGTTCCCTGAACTTC
>DATGGJ010000586.1:0-1938 GCA_035308585.1 Terriglobales bacterium | reverse complement strand
GGGAAAGCGCGGATTCCATGCACTCGCGTATTTCAGGGTGGAGAGCCTCGTAGAAACCTGCGCGGGGAACTCCCAGGCGCAGCTTCGAAACACCTTTGCTCGTGAAAGCAGAGGAATAGCTGGGGACAGAAACATCCTGGCTGGCGATGTCCCTGCCATCGAAGCCGGCAATTGCCTGCAGGAGGAGCGCGGCGTCGCGCGCAGTCCGCGCCATGGGACCAACATGGTCGTACGACCAGGAAAGAGGAATCACTCCGCGGGCGCTGACCCGTCCATAGGTGGGTTTTAGACCGACAATGCCGCACAGAGCCGCGGGCAGGCGGATGGAGCCGGCGGTGTCGGTTCCGACCGCCGCATAGCAGAGTTCGGCCGCCACCGCTGCGGCTGAGCCGGAGGATGAGCCCCCGGTGATCAGCTCCGGATTGCGGGGATTGCGGGCCGCAGGGAAGGCACCGATCACGCCGCTGCCCCCGTATGCGAACTCGTGCAGGTTGAGTTTGCCCAGAAGAACGGCGCCCGCGGCTTTCAGGCGGTGGACGATTGCAGCATCTTCCTGGGGGACGCGCTCGCGAAAAAGGTTGCTGGCGGCTGTGGTAGGAACGCCGGACGTGTCCACCAGATCCTTCAGGGCGATCGGAATTCCATGCAGAGGTCCCTTCCACTCGCCGCGCTGAATTTCAGCCTCGGCCCGGCTGGCCTGCTCGAGCGCGCCATCTACGGTCATAGTAATGAAGGCGTTCAGCGCGGGGTTGAGTTGGACGATGCGCTCCAGGCAGGCGCGGGTCAATTCCAGAGGCGAGGCCGACTTCTTGCGAAGCAGTTCGGAGGCCTGGAACAACGTGAGTCCGGTAAGGTCGGCGGCGGAGGGCATGAGCGATTCAATTTACACCAGGAGACATTGCAGGCAATGTCTCCACCGGCCGGCCGTTTTCCTTCCTAAAGTCGTACACCGGTAGAAACATAACTTGTTGCGCCTCCAACTCAGGAGAAATCAGGGAAGCAGGTCAACGATTTCGGCGGAGAGCGAGGCTCCGGCAACCCACAGGCGGCCCACGCTGACCGGCAGGTTGAAGCGGCGCGGACCGGCGGCTCCGGGATTAAAAAAGAGAACCCCTTTGCGCATTTCCTGGGCAGGGCGATGGGAATGGCCGAAGACGACAGCGGCAAAGTGGGCCGAGCCCGGGTCAAGATCGAGCCGGTTCACGTCGTGGAGCACATATATGGCAGCCGCACCAACCTGCAGGATGTTGGTTTCCGGCAACTCGCGCGCCCACCGCTCGCGATCCACGTTGCCGCGCACCGCGGTGACGGGGGCAATTCTGGCCAGCTGCCCCAGAATGTCCGCATCGCCAACGTCACCCGAGTGGATTATGTAGTCGGAGCCTTGCAGGGCGGCAATTGCTTCAGGGCGCAGCAGCCCGTGAGTGTCGGAGATGATACCGACAGTCCATTGCCGCAGGTCTGTAATTTTGGACTTGGTCTCACTTGGCCGCGAAGATGGCATATTTTTCTTCAAGAAAGTCCTGAAGCTTTTGGGGAAGCACGATCGCCAGTTCCTGCCAGGTAAGCGTTTTGCATCGGACTCGGAGTTCGGTGGAGCGGATGGCCTGCATCACCTGGAACCAGGCCTCAAGCAAATCGGGCCGGCGCGCATCGATCAAAACACAAAAAGATAAGCCGGTGGCATAGGCCGCCAGGACATTGCGAATCAGTTGATAGCTTAAGTAATGGTTTAATTCTTGTGGGAGCTGCCGCCGGCAGAACACGCGGGTGAAATCCCGGTAGCCGGCGAGGGCGGCCTTGCCTTTGCGTTGGAAATCACCCTCCGTGAGCTTGGCCTCGACCAGCAGATTTCCCAGGCGCATGTCCACTTCCGTGCGGTCAAACCTGCCCTGGATCAGGGGGACGCGGGCCTTGTAGCCGAATTGGGGAGGGCCA
>DATGGJ010000585.1:0-4348 GCA_035308585.1 Terriglobales bacterium | reverse complement strand
GTCAGGCTGATGTCGGCAAGTTTTCCCGACATGCCCACCGTGGCGCCAGGGGAGCAAAACTCAACCTTCACCTCTGCACAGCGGTACCGGGGGCGCTCACGGCGTTCCCGCCTTTGCGAAGTTGGCTGCGCGGCAGCCGCCTGGGCAGGAACAGGAGACGCGGATGGCTGCGGATCTTCCTGCGCACCTCGATAGTTGTCGCTCCCCTTCCGCGGCAGGTCAATTTTCCATATGTTCTGATCGGGATCCAGGCTTCTGATGCCAACCTGCCCTTGTTCTTGTCTTCCCGGATCGCCCACCCAGACCACCAAGAACTTCGCGCTTCTGCCTCTGTACTCTATTTCAACCGTTTGACCCGACGATTTGAGCAAGGCCAAGCCATCCAGACGAGCACCCGAGGAACTGACATCCCGGGCATAGGCAGTTTGGACAAAAGCATTGCCCTCGGCGTCCACTCCTGACACCGTCACCTCAAGCCCAACACCAGTTCTAGGCTGACGACGGTTTCCCATGACCTGTGTGCCCCCGGCCGGAAAACAGAAATCAAGACTTCCGGTGCTGCAGGCTCTCCGAATTATTGCTCTAGGCCCATCAATCTCCGCAACCACCCCCGTTTCTCCTTGGTGACGGCCAGTTTGGCCCGTAGCTCCGGGACGACCAGCGCCTGCTCCAAGGTAGGCTGATTGAAAGCCGCCAACTTGAGCTCCAAAACGTGGGCTCGGTCCGCCGCTCCTACTTTGGTGTAAGCGGCAATGAGGTCTCGCATGGACAAGGGGTTATCACTATCCTCCTCGAAATAGGGGATAGCTTGCCCATACTTTTGCTGCACCACGAAAACGCCGCCCATGGCGCCAGCATAGGAGCGGCTCAATGCGGTTCCTTGCGTGGCCTTCACGAGTTGGTCAAGTTCTTTGAGCGCCTGTGCGGCTCCGTTGGCGTTACCGGCCATTGCCAATCGAGTCGCTCGAAGGCGCAGCACCTCCGCCTGCTCCTGGTGGAACTCCGGACCCGGCGTATCGGAGGCGGTAGCAAGAGCGACGGAAGCTTTATCCAGAAACCTGAGACTTTGCTGGTTGTCGTGCTCGATAAGCCCCATGTCGCGATAGGCCTCCGACTCCAGCAGCGGCAGGTGCGCCGCGCGGGCCTGGCTGGTCACGGAGTCCAGCGCCGCAATGGCTCGCCTCGCCTTCTTTTCCCGCACGTAGGTGAGCGCCGATTGCATGGCATACCGAATCTTGTCCGAGCGAGCCCCGGCTTGGCGGATGGCTTTGTCATATTCCGCGCGCGCCGTGGCTTCCTCTCCCATCAGGGCGTAGGTATCGGCAATTCCCACCTGCGACGATTGGAATGTGGGGTCAATCTGGAGGGCGCGCCCGTAATGTCCCAGCGCGTCGCGGTAGTTGCCCGCCATGCGCAGAATTTCCGCATACGAAGCCTGCGGGTTGGGGTCCTTGGGCAAGAGCGCGGTATAGCGTTCCATGGCAGCGAATGCGCTGCTGAAATCGCCGGTGTTAGCATAGCAATAGGCACGCTGGTTCCAGGCTGCGGCGTAATTGCTGTCCAGTTCCGTAGCCCGCCCCAACAGTTTGGCCGCCTGCTCGTATTGCTCCTGGCTGCTAAGCCAGCGGCCGGCCAGGAAAGCGATGTGTTTGTCAGCAGGATAGGAAGCCAAAAGGTCATTCATGGCCGCTATGGCGGGAACGTACTGTTCCTCTTCCACTCCCGATAACCACTTCACCAACAGTCTGTCCCGCTTTGCGGCCCTGACCGCCAGCGCCTGGGCGCGCCGACGCTCGCTGGCTTGTTCTTGCGGATCGGTTGTTACCAGGGAAATGAAGAGGTGTGCCAGGGGAGACCGGGGATCCTTTCCTGCCGAGCGGCGCCAGTTGTCCAACGCCGCCTGGTTGTGCCCATTTTCAAACGCGGCCAGACCGGCCTCAAAAAATTTGCGCGCATTGCTATTCGGGGTGGTGACAGACGCGGTCGCCCGCTTTTGCAGGTGACGTTTGTGCTGAGCCGCGGGCGTGGGTGCCAGCGCAAGAACCGCGATCAGCCCGCACCAGCCATACCGCATACGGTCCGTCCAGGGTATGAGTCTTGTGGGCAACATTAGCACGGGCATGCTGCGCCCAAGGTTAGTTCCGTGGTTCCCGCCGTCGCAGGGGTCAGGCTGGCACCTCAGGCCTGGGTGGCGAGTGAACAGAAACGCAATCTCAGCAGAAGGCACGGCGGCATGCCGGGACCCGTGTTGCACCGCTTTCGCTGCGACCCTAAAATTCTTGCGCTCTTGTGATGCGCATCACTCCGCAGCTAACATGAAATTGGATACTATTCGCCTCGTTGTTTGCGCTCAATTTCTCAATCACAAATTGCCCGATTACAATTTCTTAGTTGAGGTGCTATGGCAAAAATTCAGCGCGCAATCCTGAGCGTCACCGATAAAACCGGACTGGTGGAATTCGCCCGCCGCCTGGCCAGCCTGGGCGTAGAGCTTATCTCCACCGGCGGTACCGCCCGCCTGCTGCGCGACTCCGGCGTCACCGTCAAAGACATCTCCGAACTCACCGGCTTCCCTGAAATGCTCGACGGGCGGGTCAAAACCTTGCACCCCAAAGTGCACGGCGGCATCCTGCACATGCGCGCCAAGCCCGAGCACCAGGCTGCCGTGGCCGAACACGGCATTGCGCCGATTGACATGGTGGTGGTGAACCTTTACGCGTTTGAGAAAACCGCGGCCCGGCCCGGCGTGCCCTTCGAGGAACTGATCGAGAACATTGATATCGGCGGTCCCTCCATGATCCGCTCCGCCGCCAAGAACTTTAACGATGTGGCGGTGGTGACCTCACCCTCAGACTACGCCGCCATTGCCGAGGAAATATCCCGTACCGGCGGGGAACTCTCTCTGGAAACCAGGTGGCGCCTGGCCCAGAAAGCCTTTGCCACCACCGCCGCCTACGATTCCGCCATAGCCTCCACCCTGGAGCGCGTCAGCCTGAACGGTCGCTTCAGCCTGAACACCGAACCCTCCGGCTTTCCCCAGAACCTGCGGCTGAGTTTCCGCAAAGTCATGGATTTGCGCTACGGCGAGAACCCGCACCAGCAAGCCGCCATGTATACCGACGGCTCAGGCGCGGGAGTGGCCAATGGTCGCCAACTCCAGGGCAAGGAGCTCTCCTACAACAACATAGTGGACCTGCAGGCGGCCTGGGAACTGGCCCAGGACTTCAGCGAGACCATGTGCGCCATCATCAAGCACACCAACCCCTGCGGCGCCGCCACCGGGCAAACACTCGCGGAAGCCTACAAGCGGGCGCTCGAAGCCGATCCGGTTTCCGCCTTTGGGGGCGTCATTGGCGTGAACCGCCCAGTGGACGCAGAGGCTGCAGCGGAAATGTCCAAGCTGTTCGTGGAGGCCATCGCCGCGCCTTCCTTTGAGCCGGCGGCGTTGGAGAAATTCGCGTCCAAGAAGAACTTGCGTCTGGTGGAGGTGAAACACGCGCCGCAGAAGTGGGTGCTGAAGAATGTCTCTGGCGGTATCTTGGTGCAGGACAATGATATCCGACCCCTTACCGAGGCGGACTTGAAGGTGGTTACCACCCGTCAGCCCACTCCGGAAGAGAAGCGCGCCCTGCTGTTTGCCTGGAAGATTTGCAAACATGTGAAATCAAACGCCATCCTTTACGCCCGCGACGGGCAGACGGTGGGCGTAGGGGCGGGGCAGATGAGCCGGGTCGATTCGTGCAAGATTGGCGCCATGAAAGCCGTGCTGCCCCTGAAGGGTACAGTGGCGGCTTCGGATGCTTTCTTCCCATTTCCGGACGGGGTGGAGGAGATCGCGAAGGCTGGCGCCAGCGCCATCATCCAACCTGGGGGCTCAGTGCGCGACCAGGAGGTAATTGACGCCGCCAACCGCCTTGGCCTGGCCATGATCCACACCGGCGTGCGGCACTTTAGGCACTGAAAAAACAGGCAGTTAGTAGCTGGTAATATCTACAGTACCAGCTACTCTGCTATTCCAGAAGGTCGTGTCCAAATGGCTGGTTGCTTCACGCGGTGCTGCTTCACCTTTCGCAACATCCTGCCGGGTTTACGGGTAAAATAGAGACGCACCCGCCGGAGTGCCTTGGCATCCAAAGTCTGTACGCAGGCTCGGGTCGTAAGGATCTCATGAAAAAGTGTATAGGTGTATCTGTCGTGTTTCTGCTGGTAGCCGCGGCCGCGGCTCAGCAGGAGAGCACCCCTTCATCGCAACCGCACCCGGCCCCAGCGGCCAGCGAGAGTACGCCCGGCGCTCCGGCCAGCACAAACCCGTCCAAGCCGGACCGTGCCGCTGCTTATTACCACTACT
>DATGGJ010000584.1:0-14197 GCA_035308585.1 Terriglobales bacterium | reverse complement strand
CGGACGCACGCTGGCGAGCGTGGCGCCCCTGGTGCGCGACGGGCAGGGTGAAATCATCGTGCTGGACTCCGGCTCCACCGACCGCACCGTCGAAATTGCCCGCCAGCACGGGGCCAAGGTGTTCGTTGAGCCGTGGAAGGGCTTCGCCGCGCAAAAAAATTCGGCGCTTGAAAAGGCCAGCGGCGACTGGATTCTGAGCCTGGACGCGGATGAAGAGTTGGAGCCGGAACTGGTCGAGGAAATTGCTGAAATTCAGCAGCAGCCAGGGCCTGAGGAGAACCCGAGCCAGTCCTCTTCCGGTGATTGGTGTTTGACAATGAAACATGAAGCTCCCGAGGACCAGCCATCGGCGTTCTGGATTCCCCGCAAAAACTTCTTTCTTGGGCGTTGGATGAAGCATGGCGGCTTCTGGCCCGATCCCAAGCTGCGGTTGTTTCTGCGCGGCGCGGCAAAGTTTGAAAACCGGGCGGTCCACGAAGATGCCCAAACCAGCGCTCCAACGGGCAACATAGGTTACGGCTCCCTCATCCACCATTCCTATCCCACGCTCACGGACTACATCGAGCACATGAACCGCTACTCCTCGCTGGGGGCGGAAATGGGGGGCCCGCGCGGCTTCAGCGTGGTCAATATCGTGCTGCGCCCGCTGGCCACCTTTGTTTACAACTACTTTTTCAGGCTCGGCTTTCTCGACGGCCGCGAGGGCCTGCTGCTGCACCTGTATCACGCGGTGTACGTTTCGTGGAAATACGCCAAGGCGTGGGAGCTGGGAAAAACAGGAGTCAGGGGTCGGTAGTCGGGAGTCAGCAAAGATTCTGACGCGTCAAGAGGGGCTTCAGCCCCAAAGAATCTCGCGCGTGTTACCGAGCATTTCGTTTCAGGCACAAGGTCCTTCGACTCCACCGGCCGATTCGCGAGCGAATCGACCGGCGTCGCTCAGGATGACAACTCCGGAATGTTTCGGCGGAACAGGAGAACCGCCCGCTGCCTTCGATATCGCTGACCAACGACTCCTGAGCACCGAGTACCAACTCCCGGTTTTTATAGCCTTGTACCCCGCCGCGCGCATCTCTATCATCTAGGAGCGCAGATGGCAGCCGAGAACAAGAAAGCCGCCGATAGCACCGCCGAATCCCCCGCCCAGGACGTTTTTGAGGGCCGGCATCCCTCCGAGGGCGAGAAGGAGTGGGCGGAGGAAACCCTGGCGCCCACCCTGGAAAAGGCGCCGGAAAAGCCCATAGGGGCGCCCACCGGCATCAATGTGGACGAGCGCGGGCATGCCCGCTTCACCACGGTTTCGGGGGTGCCGGTGCGCCGGCTTTACACTCGCGCCGACCTGCCGCAAGACTGGACCTACGAAAAGTACCTCGGCTATCCCGGCCAGGAGCCTTTCACCCGCGGCATTCACGCCTCCGGCTATCGCGGCAAGCTCTGGACCATGCGCCAGTTCTCCGGCTTCGCCTCGCCGGAAGAAACCAACCTGCGCTACAAGTACCTGCTGGAGCATGGCGGCAGCGGGCTTTCGGTGGCCTTCGACCTGCCTACGCTGATGGGCTACGATTCCGACCATGCCTGCAGCGAGGGCGAGGTGGGCAAGTGCGGCGTGGCCATTGATTCGCTCGAGGACATGGAAACGCTTTTCTCCGGCATTGACCTGGAGAAGACCACGGTTTCCATGACCATCAACTCGCCGGCCTCGGTGCTGTGGGCCATGTACCTGGTGGTGGCGGAAAAGCAGGGGGCCGACTGGAAAAAGATTTCCGGCACCATCCAGAACGACATTCTCAAGGAATACATCGCGCAGAAGGAATACATTTATCCACCCGCGCCCAGCATGCGCCTGGTGGTGGACACCTTCGAGTTCGGCTCCCGCTTCACTCCCCGTTTCAACACGATTTCCATCAGCGGCTATCACATCCGCGAGGCCGGCTCCACCGCGCTGCAGGAGCTGGCGTTTACGCTCTACGACGGGGTGGAATACGTGGAGTGGGCGCTGCGCCGCGGCCTGGAGGTGGACGAGTTCGGCCCGCGGCTGAGTTTCTTCTTCAACGCACACAATGACTTCTTCGAAGAAATCGCCAAGTACCGCGCGGCGCGCAAAATCTGGCACCAGGTGATGAAGGAACGCTTCCACGCGCGCAACCAGCGCACCTGGCTGATGCGCTTCCACACCCAGACGGCGGGCGTCTCGCTGCCGGCACAGCAACCCATGAACAACATTGCCCGCGTGGCCCTGCAGGCGCTGGCGGCGGTGCTGGGCGGCACGCAGTCTCTGCATACCGATTCCTACGACGAGGCCCTGGCCCTGCCCACCGAGGAAGCCGCGCGCATCGCCCTGCGCACGCAGCAAATCATCGCCTACGAATCGGGCGTGGCCCAGACGGTGGACCCGCTGGGCGGCTCCTACTTCCTGGAACGCGTCACGCTGGACATGGAGAAGGGCGCCTTCGACTACTTCCAGAAACTGGACGCGATGGGCGGGATGGTCAACGCCATCGAGCGCGGCTACCCGCAGAAGGAAATTGCCGAGTCCTCTTACCAATACCAGCGCGCCGTGGAAGCAAAAGAAAAGGTGGTTGTGGGCGCGAACGAATTCGCGATTGACGAACCGGCGCCCAACACTCTCTACATTGACGAATCAGTAGCCCGCCAGCAGACCGCCAAGCTGAAAGTCCTGCGCCAGCGCCGCTCCAATGAGGAAGTACAGCGCCGCCTGGAGGCGTTGAAGCGCGCCGCCGCCCGGGAGCCCAGGCTGCCGGCCAACGGCGGGGTCTCCGAAGCCAACACCATGCCTTACATCGTGGACGCGGTGCGCGCCTACGCCACGGTGGGCGAAATCTGCGACGCCCTGCGGGAGGTATACGGGGCGTACACCGAGGTCAGCATCACGTAAATTGTGTAAGTGGTAGGTGGTAGTTGGTAGGTGGTGGTTCCGCAACTGAGACCTTCCTGTTGTCACCCTGAGCGCGAGGCCGAAGGACCTTGCGCCGTGAAGCAGGACACAGCTCCCCTCGTACAGCTCCCGCTGTTCTCAGATTGAAAGTTACCAATTACAAATTACTCAATTCGCTAATCTACCTCAGTCCGCCGCCATCTCCGCCGGCAGATGAACTTCTTCCTTCCTGCTCGCGGTCACCAGCACCACGCTGGCGATCACGATGGCCGTTCCCAGCAGCATGTTGGTGGTGACGCGTTCCCCGGCCAGCGCCCAGCCCAGAAATACGGCCACAATGGGATTCACGTAGCAGTGGGTAGTGACCCGCGCCGCCGTGGTTACCTTCATCAGCCAGGTGTACGCGCTGAAGGCCACCAGCGAGCCGAAAATGATCAGGTAAACCAGCGCCCACACGGAACGCTGCGAGATTTCGGCCACGTGCACACGCTCGCCTGTTGCCCCGCCTACCAGCAGGAGCATGATTCCGCCCACCAGCATCTGCATGCCGGCGAACATGGCGGTGGAGGTGTTGGTGCGCACGCCGCGAGCGTAGATGGCGCCCACCGACCAGAACAGTCCTGCCAGGAGCACAGCCGCCGCTGCCAGCGCGCTTCCCTGCCGCGCGCCGGTTTCGAACAGCACCGCAACGCCAACCATGCCCAGGGCCAGAGCGCCCAGGGTGCGCAATGAAAGCCGCTCCTGGCCCGCCAGGCGCGCGAGCACCACCATGACCAGAGGTTCGGCGGCAACCAGCAGCGCGGCCAGGCCGGAACTGACCCGCACTTCCGCCCAGGCCAGCAGTCCATGGCCGCCCAGGAATTGCAGCGCGCCGCCTATCACCGCCGCTGCCCACGCGGCGCGTCCTGCCCTCTTCTCGCCCCGCAGGAACAACACGGCGAGCAACAGCGCGCCCGCGGTCAGGTGACGCGCACCCATCATCAGCAGCGGCGGCAAGCCCTGCACGGCGAAGCGGATGGCCAGGTAGGTGGAGCCCCAGATCACATAAATGGCAAAGAAGGCAGCCAGGAGCTTGAATGTGGTCACCCCGGAATGGATTTGCCGCATGTTGGCCCGCCCGCCTTCTTAACTGTCTACCAAATTCTAGACGGTTAGAATTGTATGGCGGCCAGGCCTAACCTGTCAAATCGGATTTGAGGGTTATAATGGAAGCGGTGGCTGAGCCGGAAACCCATCCCGAACCGCTGTGCGTCCGCTTCGTCAATAGCGTGGACTGGCGCGACGACCCGGTGCGCCGCAGCGACCCGCTGAAGAGCTATTCCGACCTGCTGCACTGGGCCCGCGCTGCCGGCGCCATTCCGCCGGGGATCGCCCGCAAACTGGCCCATGAGGCCGGCCAGCATCCCGCAGCCGCGCAGGCTGCCTTCACACATGCCATCCTGGTAAGGGAAGCGCTGGCCTCAGTATTGGCGGCGGCGGTTCAGGGGAACCAGCCGCCGGCCGACGACCTGCGGCGCTTCAATGCCGCCCTGGGGAAATCGGGCGAGCACCTGCGCCTGGCCGGCAACAAAGGCGAATTCCGCCTGGACTGGGACAGCGACAGCAGCTTGGAACGCGTGCTGTGGCCCATAGTGCGCTCCGCCGCCGACCTGGTAACTTCCAGTGATCTGCAACGTCTACGCATCTGCGAGGGCGAGGGGTGCGGCTGGCTGTTCCTCGACACCACCCGCAACCGCAGCCGGCGCTGGTGCAACATGGCTTCCTGCGGCAACCGCGCCAAGGTCAAACGCTTTTACGAAAGGCACAAACAACAATGAAACGCGCCATCCGCCACCTGCAGCAGGCCGATCCGGTCATGGCCGGCATCATCGAGCGCATTGGACCGTTCAAGATGCGCTACCGCGAGCCCAGCTTTGACGCCATGGCCCGCTCCATCGTATTCCAGCAACTGCATGGGAAAGCGGCGGCCACCATTTTCGAGCGGGTGCGCTGCGCCTGCTTGAACGGCAGCGTTCAGGATGGCGATGGGCTCACTCCCGCTTCCATCCTGGCACTCAGCGAGCCCCAACTGCGCGCCTGCGGGCTGTCGCGCCAGAAGCTGAGCTACCTGCGCGACCTGGCCCAGCGCACCGCGGCCGGCGAAATTGATTTCGCGCGGCTGCCTGAAATGCCGGACCAGGACGTCATCGAACACCTGACTCGGGTGAAAGGAATCGGAGTCTGGTCAGCGCAGATGTTCCTTATCTTCGCCCTGCGCCGACCCAACGTGATGCCCACGGCGGATTACGGAATTAACGCCGCCATCAAGAGGGCCTACCGCAAGCGCCAGATGCCCAAGCCCAAACAGATCCTGAAGATCTCCCGTCCCTGGCATCCTTACTGCTCGGTCGCCTCCTGGTATTTGTGGCGGTACTCGGAACTGAAAACGACTTCTTAACCACAGAGGGCACAGAGAAAAACGAAATCTTTCACCACAAAGGGCGCGAAGGATCACAAAGGCTTTTGGATTTCTTCCAAGCGACTTCAGGCCTTTTTCTCCAGACCGACCGCCCAAAAGATGGCGAGTATGCTCAGTTCTGCACCTCCCAAACACTTCCGTCCTGACCCATAAAAATGAAATTTTGAAATTTCCTTGGTGAGCCTTCGTGCCTTTTGTGGTGAAGGGGTTTTGCTTCGTGTTCTCCGTGTCCTCTGTGTGAAGAAGGGTGTTTGTGGTTTAATGAAGGGTTCGATGGTGGATGAGCGCAAAATCCGTGTGCTGGTGGCCAAGCCCGGCCTGGACGGCCACGACCGGGGCGCCAAGGTGATCGCGCGCGCCCTGCGCGATGCCGGCATGGAGGTCATCTACACCGGCCTGCGCCAGACTCCGGAAATGGTGGTCAACGCCGCCCTGCAGGAAGATGTGGACGTGATCGGCCTCTCCATCCTCTCGGGCGCGCACAACGCCATCGTGCCCCGGGTGATGGAGTTGCTGCATCAGAACAAGATGGAGGACGTGCTGGTTCTGGTGGGCGGCATTATTCCCGACCAGGACATGGAAGGGCTGAAGAAAGCGGGGGTGGGCGGCATTTTCCAGCCCGGCACTTCCATGGACGAGATTGTGGAGTTCATCCGCCGCCACGTGCGGCCGCACACGGTGGCGGCGGGGTAAGGAAACCAGCCATTAGTAATCAGCATTTCGCATTGGGCCACTGCAGCTCGTTGCCGCTATTGCGAGGGTTCATTGACTAAGTGCTAAACGCTAACTGCTAATTGCTGCTTTTCCATGACCACCCGCCAACGCGAACTGATTGAGAACGCCATCGGACCCGCTCCCTGGTACTGGAAGACATTTCCGTTGGTGGAAGCGAATTCAGGCCAGGCGTTTGAATGGCGCTACCACGGCGACCAGGGCGAATTGCCCTACCTGGTCACGCTGGGCCTGGCGCAGGAGCCGCACACGCCGCGCCTGGCGCTCAACACCTATTGCCGGACCTTTCAGCTCCCGTCCAAACTGTTCGGCATCTGGTGCCCGGAGCCGCGCACCGTGCGCCTGCTGTGCTTTGATCCCGACCAGCTCAAGGCGTTCTCTTTTGTGGACATCGTGGGCTGGTTCAAGCAGTCCACCGAGCGGGTGTACTCCGCCACGGAGCCCTTGGCCGAATTTGAAATCAGCTCGGCCCTGCCCGAGGGCGTACACAAGGTGGAGGTGCCGGAGGCCTTCCGCACAGTGGATGAACTGCTGCTGCTGAGCTCTTATCCGGCGCGCACCCGCGACGATGCCGCTTGCGCCATTCACGTGCTCTATCCCCAGGCCGGGCTGGTGGAGGTCATACCCCAGAAGTGGTTCACGCTCAGCCAGTACGATGTGGGCCGGCAGTGGATATCGCGCGTGGCCCGCGATCCCGATAGCCACCGCATTCTGGGTGAAGCGGTGCGCGTGGGAACTTTCGAACTGACGGAAGACGGGAAGCAAGTGGAGCGGTGGCTGACCGAGGCTGAGTGAATTTGTAATTTGGCAATTTGTAATTTGTAATCTAAAACCGGCTGGACTATCTGGGCAGCCGTAAATTGCCAATTACAAATTACCAATTACAAATCCGGGACGGCGTTCGCGTCCTGCAACTCGCTTCCTCTGACGGCACCAACCGGGTGACCCGCGCCTGCGTGCTGGAACTGACCTCGGCAATGGCCGAACTGGCGCGCGACGCTCTGCCACTCATCATCACGGGCAACGATAAGTTCTTCTCCGCCGGCGCCGACCTGCGCGAAATCGCCGCCCTCAGCGGCCCGCAGGCTCTGGAGTTCTCCCACAGGGGCCAGGAACTGATGAACGCGATTGCGGACTTCCCCGCCCCGGTTTGTGCCGCGGTTGGCGGCTACTGCATGGGCGGGGGCCTGGACCTGGCCCTGGCCTGCCACTGCCGTGTGGCCGCGCCGCACGCCATTTTCGGCCATCGGGGCGCCGCCCTGGGGCTGATCACCGGCTGGGGAGGCACGCAGCGCCTGCCGCGCCTGGTGGGCAAGGCCCGCGCTCTGCAGATGTTTGTGGCCGCGGAAAAGTTAAGCGTCCGGGAAGCGCTGCTCATCGGCCTGGTAGAGGCGGTGGTGGAAGATCCGGTGGCTTGGGCAGCAGCAAAGCTGAAACAGTCAGCGATCAGCCGTTAGCACTTAGCCCTGGGAGGTCTTCTGCCTCGCCGAGGGGCTCCCATGGCTGAATGCTAATTGCTAAGTATGATTGCTGCGTCGCTTCGCGCCGCCCCGTTTGCTCCCCCTCCCTTCCCTGTATTACCGTAGCTAGTTTCTGCCTTTAACCCCATGCCTGACCGTGCCAAGCCCGCCTCCGAAGCGCCGGACAACCTGCTCCTTACTACCATTGACCCCACCTCGCAGCGCTTTGAGAAGAACATGCGAGCCATGGCCGAACTGGTCACCCGCCTGCGCAATGAAGAAGAAAAAATCTCGGAAGGCGGGGGCCCCAAGGCCATCGAAGCGCAGCACAAAAAAAGCCGGCTCACCGCGCGCGAGCGCATCGCCCTGCTGCTTGATTCCGGCACCGAACTGTTCGAGCTGGGCACCTACGCCGCTTACGGCATGTACGAGGAATGGGGCGGCGCGCCCGCTGCCGGCGTGATCACGGGTTTGGGCCGCATTCATGGCCGCCTGTTCATGCTCATCGTGAACGACGCCACGGTGAAGGCCGGCGCCTTCTTCCCCATGACCGCCAAGAAGGTCATTCGGGCGCAAAACATCGCCATTGATAACCACATTCCCACCATCTACCTGGTGGACTCCGCCGGAGTGTTCCTGCCGCTGCAGGAGGACGTGTTCCCCGATACCGACGACTTCGGCCGCGTCTTCCGCAACAACGCGGTCATGTCAGCCATGGGGATTCCTCAGATTGCCGCCATCATGGGTATGTGCGTGGCCGGCGGCGGTTACCTGCCGGTGATGTGCGACAACGTGCTGATGACCGAGGGCAGCGGGTTGTTCCTGGCGGGACCGGCGCTGGTGCAGGCGGCCATCGGGCAGCAGGTTTCCGCCGAGGAACTGGGCGGCGCCAAGATGCACGCCGCCATCAGCGGCACCGTGGACTACCGCGAGCCCAGCGATGAAGCTTGCATCGCCCGCATCCGCTCACTGGTGGAGAAGATGGGCCACCGCACCCGCTCGCCCTTCGACTGCAAGAAGGCGGAGCCGCCGCGCTACTCGGCGGAAGAGCTCTATGGCATCTACGAATCCAACCCCGCGCGCCCTTACGACATTAAGGAAGTGATTGCCCGCGTGGTGGACGGCAGCCGCTTCGATGAGTACAAGGCGGAATACGGCAAGACCGTAACCTGCGGCTACGCCCGCATAGGCGGCTTCGCGGTGGGCATTGTGGCCAACCAGCCGCAGCACCAGCAGCAGGTGGACGAGCAGGGACACAAGCGCGTGGAGTTCGGCCGGGTGGTCTACACCGAGTCAGCGGAGAAGGCGGCGCGCTTCATCATGGACTGCAACCAGAACCTGGTGCCGCTCGTCTTCCTGCACGACGTGAACGGCTTCATGGTGGGGCGTGACGCGGAGTGGAGCGGCATCATCAAGGCGGGCGCCAAGATGGTGAACGCCGTTTCCAACTCCGTGGTGCCCAAGATCACGGTGATCATCGGCGGCTCGTTCGGCGCCGGACACTACGCCATGTGCGGCAAGGCTTACGACCCGCGCTTCGTCTTCGCCTGGCCCAGCGCCCGCTACGCGGTGATGAGCGGTGAATCGGCGGCGGGCACGCTGGTGGAGATCAAAATTAAACAACTGGAGCGCGGCGGCAAGAAGCTGAGCGACGAGGAAAAGCGCGAGCTGTTCGACTCGGTGAAGAAGACTTACGACGAGCAGCAAGACCCGCGTTACGGCGCGGCCCGGCTGTGGATTGACAAGATTATTGATCCGGTGGAAACGCGCACCGCGCTGATGG
Organism: Terriglobales bacterium; assembly: GCA_035308585.1. Classification (GTDB taxonomy): domain Bacteria; phylum Acidobacteriota; class Terriglobia; order Terriglobales; family Acidobacteriaceae; genus JAICWP01. The sequence goes on along the minus strand of DATGGJ010000584.1, from coordinate 4,871 downwards.
AGGCACTGGAAGCGGCAGCGCTGAACCCCGACGTGGCGGAGTTCAAGGTGGGAGTGCTGCAGACATAGCAGTCAGCACTCAGCGGTCAGCAGTCAGCCCCTGAGCTTCGCAATTTGGACCGCGGACCGGCGATTCAGGTTGCCGGCTGAATGCTGATTGCTGAGCACTTTGGGAGCCTCGGTGCCTCCGTGGTGAAAAATGAGTGAAGTCAAACTCATCGAATGTCCCCGCGATGCCTGGCAAGGGCTGAAGGGCCAGATACCGGCTGACCTCAAGGTCAGCTACCTGAACGCGCTCATTGGCGCCGGGTTCAAGCACATTGACGCGGTGTCGTTCGTCTCGCCTAAAGCGGTGCCCCAGATGGCCGACTCGGAGAAGGTGCTGGAGGAACTGGATCCCCCCGACGACGTCGAGATCATCGGCATCGTGGTCAACAGCAAAGGCGCCGAGCGCGCCATCGCCACCAATGCCGTACGCACTCTCGGCTTTCCCTACTCGGTTTCGCCCACGTTTCTGGAGAAGAACCAGAACCAGACGCTGGAAGCGGCTCTCGATGAACTGGAAACGATCGAGAAAAAGGCGGACGAAGCCGGGCTGGAGGTTGTGGTTTACATTTCCATGGCCTTCGGCAACCCTTACGGCGATGCCTGGAGTGTGGACGAGGTGGTGGAGGCGGTGGGCCTTCTGGAAGCTTCCGACATCCACATGATCTCGCTGGCCGACACGGTGGGTGTGGCCGGCCCGCAGCAGATTAAGGATTTGGTTTCCGCGGTGCTGACCCGGTACGATTATCTGGAGATTGGCGTGCACCTGCACAGCCGCCCCGAACAGGCGATCGACAAGGTTCTTGCCGCTTACGATGCCGGCTGCCGCCGCTTTGACTCCGCCCTCGGCGGGCTGGGAGGATGTCCTTTCGCCCAGGATGAACTGGTGGGCAACATCCCCACGGAGAAGGTGCTGGAAGCGCTGAAGCAGCGTGATGCGACGCCGCCCATTCAGCGTTCGCTGGAGACCGTGCTGAAAGCGTCGGCGGAAATAGCAAGAAAATTTGGAATTTAGCAATTTGCAATTCGTCATTTTCCTGGCTGCGCCTCGGGTTCAAATTATCGATTACCAATTACTCAATACAAATCTTCCTATGCCGAAAAACCTGCAACTCGCCACCGAAAACGCCGTCGCCACTCTCACTCTCAACCGCCCCGACAAGCGCAACGCGCTCAGCTTTGAACTGCTGGATGAACTGATGGCCGCCCTGGATGAGGTGGAGCGCGGCCCCGCCCAGGTGCTCATCATCACCGGCGCGGGCAAAGCCTTCTGCGCCGGTCTGGACCTGGACGGCCTGAAGGCGTTGCTGGGCAAAACGCATGACCAGAACGTGCAGGACTCGGCACGCATGGCGCAGATTTTTCGCCGGCTCTACGATTTTCCCAAGCCCACCATCGCCGCCGTGAACGGCGCTGCTATCGCCGGCGGCACCGGCATCGCCACCATGTGCGACTTCACCCTGGCGGTTCCCGAAGCCAAGTTCGGCTACACCGAGGTGCGCATCGGCTTCGTGCCCGCCATTGTTTCCTCCATCCTGGTTTGGCAAGTGGGCCACAAAATTGCCCGCGACCTGCTGATGACCGGGCGCCTGTTTGACGCCGCCGAAGCCTACCGTTTCGGCCTGGTGAATGAGGTCGTTGCCGCGGAGCGCCTGCTGGAGCGCGCCCGCGAACTGGCCGCCCTGCTGCTGGAGAACAGCCCGCCCTCGGTGCGGCAGACCAAGAAGCTGATCAACAGCTTTATTTCGCGCGCCCTGGATGAGCAGATCGCGCAGGCGGTGGAGGACAACGCCCGCATCCGCACTACCGCCGACTTTCGCGAAGGCATCACCGCGTTTCTGGAGAAGCGCAAACCGCGCTGGACAGGGAAATGATTCTATTCACCACAGAGGACACAGAGGTCACAGAGCAAGATCGGGGAATAGCTGGCAGGCTGAACCAAGCATTTGGCCATTAGCACTTAGCATTTCTCCAGCGACGGCCATTGCCGCTGCTATAGTCAGGACACTTTTCCGGCCAAATGCTAATTGCTAAATGCCAAATGCTAAGCTATTCAGCCAGCCAGCTAAACACAATGCCCAAATCCGTCATCGCCGCCACCACCGCGCTCTCCCGCATTCGCGTGCGCTACGCCGAAACCGACCAGATGGGCGTGGTTTACCACTCCAATTACTTCATCTGGTTCGAAGTGGGCCGGGTGGACCTGCTGCGTGAACTGGGTTTCACTTACCGCGAGATGGAACAGGAAGACGGCTGCTACATCGCGGTGGTGGACGCGCGCTGCCGCTTCAAAGCGCCCGCTCGCTATGACGATGAAATCGTGATTCGCACCCATCTGAAGAATGTGCGCGAGTCACTTATTCATTTTGCTTACGAGGCGGTGCGCGAGAGTGACGGCACGCTGCTGGCCGAAGGCGAGACCACGCACATCGTCACCGACCGCGACATGCGCAAGCGCGAGCTGCCGGCGAAATACGTTGCCGTGTTTAAGGCGGCGGTGGAAAAGGGCTAGCATTCAGCGCTCAGCCGTCAGCATTCAGCCCCTGGACTGCCTCGGGGCCATCCCACGGCTGAATGCTGAGTGCTTTTTCAGCCAGCCAGCTAGTAAGCTAGTCAGCTATCGCCTATGAACGCTCTCCACATTGACGGCAACTCGCTCACCTTCGCCGACGTGCGCGAGGTGGTCTACGATTTTCGCCCGGTGCTGCTGGGCGCTGACGCCCGCGAGGCGGTCAACCGCGCCCGCGCGGTGGTGGATGACCAGGTGGCCAATAACCGCGTGGCCTACGCCATCACCACCGGCGTAGGCAAACTGGCGGATGTGCGCATCCCTCCCGACCAGATTCGCCAGTTGCAGCTTAATCTGATCCGCTCCCATTGCGCCGGCGTGGGTGAACCGCTCACCGAACCCGAAGTGCGCGCCATGATGCTCTTGCGCGCCAACTCGCTCTCCAAGGGCTATTCCGGCGTGCGCGCGCTGGTGATTGACACCCTCTGCGAGATGCTCAACCGCCGCGTGCACCCCGTGGTGCCGGCGCGCGGCAGCGTGGGCGCCAGCGGGGACCTGGCTCCCCTGGCCCACCTGGTGCTGCCCATGCTGGGCGAAGGCCAGGTGCTCATCGCCGACCGCAGCGGCAAGTACAGTGGCGCGCATCTGGCCGCGGCTGACGCCCTGCGCGAGGCCGGCATCAAGCCTCTGGTGCTCGAAGCCAAGGAAGCCGTCTCGCTCATCAATGGCACCCAGGGCATGCTGTCGGTAGGTGTGCTGGCGCTGCTGGCAGCCGAGGTGCTGGTGGATTCCTCCGACGTGATCGGAGCGCTTACCCTGGACGCGCTGCGCGGCACCGACGCCGCCTTCGATGCCCGCATTCACCAGGTCCGTCCCCATCCCGGTCAACTGCGCACGGCGGAGAACCTGCGCCGCATGCTGGAGGGCAGCCAGATTCGAGAATCGCACCGCGAGTGCGCCCGGGTGCAGGACGCCTATTCCCTGCGCTGCATGCCCCAGGTGCATGGCGCCGTGCGCGACACCCTGGCTCACTGCCGCCGGGTGATGGAAACAGAGATCAACTCAGCGGTGGACAATCCCCTGGTCTTTGCCTCTGCTCATCGCCCCGGAGAAAAAAATAGCGAGCCGGAGGGCGACATTCTTTCCGGCGGCAACTTCCACGGCGAGCCGGTGGCTTTTGTCCTCGATTTCCTGGGAATCGCACTGAGCGGCTTGGCCGGCGTTTCCGAGCGCCGCCTGGAGCGCCTGGTGAATCCCGCGCTCAATGAAGGCCTGCCGCCCTTCCTGGCGCCGGGCGCGGGGCTCAATTCCGGCTTCATGATGGCGCAAGTGACGGCCGCCGCCCTGGCCAGCGAGAACAAGGTGCTGGCCCACCCCGCGTCGGTGGACTCCATCACCACTTCCGGGAATAAAGAAGACTATGTGTCCATGGGCATGGCGGCTTCGCTCAAGCTGCGGCAGATTGTGGCCAATACCCGCCACGTGCTGGCCATTGAGGCCATGGCCGCCGCCCAGGGCATCGACTTTCTGGCGCCGCTCAAGACCAGCAAGCGCCTGCAGGCCGCCCATGCCGCGATTCGTTCAGTTTCGCCGCCCATTGAGCACGACCGCGTGCTGGCCGACGACTTCGCCCGCATCTCCGACCTGATTGCCAGCGGCAAACTGACCGACGTCCTGCGCTGAACTTCGTCTCCGCGGATTCACGCGGACCAATGGCTTTCAACACGTTTACGCAATTTGAAATGTCATCCTGAGCGAGCGCGAATTGAGCAAAGGGAGATGAGCGCGAATCGAAGGACCCCTGCGCTGCGCCACCCGACCTCACCAGCGCGAAGGCAATCTCAGCGGGACGGTGAATCTTCAACGTCAATCGTAAATCCTCAATCGTCAATCGCTCTCATTCCTCGCGGTGGACCGTTTCCGGCGAGAAGGCGGGCAGACAGATGGCAATGTACTCGGCGCCTTCGGGAGTGGAGTACCGCACCCATTCGCCGCGATGCGCGACCACCGCCTGCCCGGCGCGCACATCCATGTGCCCGCCCTTATGCGCCACCCGCAGCGTGCCTTTGAGCACCAGCGTGTATTCGTCGAATTCCGGCGTCTGGCCCGGCTCAAGCCATCCGGGCGGGCTGGTCATGCGCGCGATGCTGAGATCGGCGGTGCCCGAATTGACGCGCCCGATGAACTCCTCGATGGTCTTCGGCGGCGTTCCGACCGCGGCAACGCGTGTCGGTGCAAAGATCAAGCGGGCCATGACGACCTTCCCGGTAAATGATTCGGCACAGGCACGGGGCGCGCACGGACCGCTCCCCTCGCCA